>NZ_LUJK01000014.1 GCF_001601825.1 Limnobacter sp. CACIAM 66H1
GTGTTTGAACCGATCCCAGCCAGAAATACTAATTCCAAGCTTACGTTTTACTTCTTCTGCATCAAAGGTTGTGCTGTGCGGAACCTTAACTGCGTGTGCTTTGTCTCCCACCGCCAAAGCCAGTGTGTTGTTACAAACTACACGTACACTGGTGAATTGGGCAGTAGTGGCCAATGTGCCGTCGCAGGCTGTGGCCAATAGCAAATAACCATTGATTAGGTCATTGCCCTTGACGGAAATACTGTCACCAGTACGTGCCAAAGCCCATATCTTTCGTCCACCTTTGAGCACCCCGGCTGTTTCCATTTCGTAACCAGCAATCTCTGTGAGGTCGCGGTAGAACTCAAGAATCTCCTCTGGTTGAACAACCTGGTAGCGGCTGGATACCACTGATAAAGCAGCCTTGGTGTCTGAACGGTATAGAACCTTCTGGTCTTCAAACGGAAGAATGATTGATTGGGATTCATCGCTCGCCGTTTTGTAATGAACAGGCGAATCCAGAATTTCAAAATTTAGTCCGGCCTTTTCTGCCCAAACTTCCAGTGGTTGTTTGGGTTCCAGTTTTTCGCCCAAACCGTGCCAAGGGGTTGCGTTAACGTATGCCATTGTTTCGATTAGATGTGCCATGGTAATTCTCCTAAAGACGACAAAAAAGCCAGAGCCCCGAACACCCTAATGTGTTGGGACTCTGGCTTATGCCGTTGTTAAATTGGGGCTGTTGAAGTGGATCGAGTTGGTTTGTTACTTACTTGGAAAACAGGTAAAGGCAGTCTTCGCATTCCAGGTTGTCTAGCAGGGTGTCGTCGATGACTTCACCCAGGGCGGCACCCGCCATGCAACCGGTTGTTGCACCGATCAATGCCCCAACAACAGCCCCCAGGCCGCCGCCGACTGGGCTAATGAATGAACCCACGGTCAACCCGACACGAGCGCCACTAAAGGCACTCGAAGCCCCTGTGATAGCGCCGGTTATTGTTCCTGCTAACCCGCCAGTTGTTTTGGCAATTTCTCGGGCTTTGATGTGATGGGATCCACAGCGAGGGCAGGGTGGTAGTTTGGTAAGTGATTGATCTGTAATGGATAAGTGAAGAGGGTTTGTGTCCATATTTTTCCTTCAATGACAGTTTGAGAGGAAGCACCGTTAGGCCTAGATGGCATACCTGGTGCGGCTCAGAGAAGGAATATGTGGTTGAGATTATTTTGATTAGAGGTGCTAGCGGCGCATTTATCTAAGTTAGACCGAGGATAGGCTATTCATTTTTATTAGTTACTTGAGCGAGTTGATTTGGTATTGGTGCATTGTCAAACATACCGCAAGCTTATTCTCACTGTTCTTTCGACGGGTGATATCAATTTTGATTGACTTTGATCTGTCAAGTTTTACAAGTCTCGCCTTGTGTAGGGTACTTGGCCTGCGGCTAATATGGCCGTGCAGCGATTGGCGAAAGCGACTGGCACAGCGAGCGCGCTCAGATGCTGAGCACGCGTCAAACCAACGTAGAGAACACGCTTGGCCTCTGAGTCGGTGCGTGTTTCCCACGAATCGAAAAGAGCTTCACTTCGATTTTCACGAGTATGATTGGGCGGAATCACGACACATACTGCCCCGTACTCATGACCTTTCACTTCATGAATTTTTGCACACGAAAGGCCAAGTTCTGGTGGTATTCGAAGATGGTTCGACCACTGCTCGTTGGCTGGTCGCCGAAAGAAATTGCGCACCGATACACCAGTTGGTGTCGGCAAATCTAATCTTTCCATTTCTTTGTGCACGCAGTTGATCCAAGCGAGCCGATCAGTATCGCTATCACCACAAGCTCTGGGAAGACTGAGTAGGAAGCTCAGCGCACGTCTTCGATGTGCCCGTCGATTCAAACCAAGGCGTTCGATGGCCCTCGATAAATACTCGTTTGGCTTGCTGAGCCCCATGAAATCTAAAAGCAGCATTTCCACTACCTGAAGCACAGCCTCCCTCGTCCGCGCTGTCGTAGCGGGTGACCAGAACTCCGCCACTTTACGCGCCAGCGATTCGATTCGCGAGTTACCGTTTGGATCTTTGGTGATCACCCCAGCAGCCTGCAGCGCGATTTTACCTGCATGAGCTAAGATAATAGCGTCTGTTACCTCCAAGCCAAGTTCAGTAACTTGATCTAGGAAAGCCTGACCGATCGTAGCCATTGGGCTACGGCCTCCGTATGTTAGAAGCAAAACGGGATGTTCAACATTCACTGTATCCCCAAGTGAATGATCTACTTGACCAGAGCTTTTGAGTGTGGCGGCCAACCGGCAGACTACTGGACTGCTACGAAAATTGCCAGTTAACTGGATATGCGAGTCAACGGGATATGTTTCCTTAAATTCTAGAATCCTCGCAGGGCTGCCATGACGAAACTCGTAGATTGATTGATCGGGGTCACAGACGAAAGTAACATGTACACCGTGCGCTCGTAGCCATGAAAGGATCTGCAAATCAAGCGGATTACAATCCTGACCTTCGTCTACCATGATCTCGTGGAAACGAGCTGCCAAAGATCGTCCTAGTGTTGTACCGTTTACTGGATCGCGAATTAGTTTCAGTGCTTGAATGCGGGCGTCGGCAGCACTCATGTAACCAGCTTGCAACAAGCCACGTCTACGGTGCGCAGCCGTCTGTTGATATCGGACTTGATGCAGGCGCACGTGATTTTGCAGCCCAAGATGTCCAATCTTGCTTGGATCAATAATATTGGTTTCCGGGTCGAACAAATCTAAGCTAACTGACTCACCTTTAAACGCGAATTTTCCAGATAGCCGAATTTCCACACCCAAAGTGTTCCAACTGTCGAGGATGGTTGGTCGTATCGAGCGTGTCGCTGCGCAGTGTGGAAGTACAACAAAATGCCGTACGAAAGCATCAAGTGTTCCCATGAAACTGGGATGCTTCAATAGTGAATCTAATCCTGCGATCTGGCAACGTTCGCGAAACTCATCTACTGCGGAGTTTGTGAACGATAACACTGCTACACCACGCCGCGGTGGTAACTCGGAGACGATCCTTGATAAGCGAGCAAGGATCGTGCGGGTTTTTCCAGCGCCAGGGCAAGCATGAACAAAGACCTCGCCAACATGTAAGGCGAATGCATCTTGCTCAGCTGTTAGTCCGCCAATACCGGTCATGCTTGGGATGCGCTACGAATCGCATTGACCAAGTAGTTAGGCACTACAAATTCATCGCCCACAGCAATACGTGACGCGATAGCTTGGGCCAGGTCACCCTTTCTGGTCTTTTTTACCTCAATAAGCTTGAGAAATGCATCAGGGCGTTTGTCTAACTCGATCCGCTCGATTTTGTCTTCCCAGTCGCTGCGCGACTTGCGGTGCAGACTAAGAAATACTTGCTTGAGAAAGACCTCGTTTCCAGCGCTGAAAATCTCATGTTCTAAAGTGTGCTGATTGGTTAGCACAGTCAGTGCTTGCGATGCGCCATGTGTTGCAGCAAGGTTTTCCAGATCAACTTTTCGATTTCCCAACACAGTTGGGTCCGCGTCGGTGATAACTATTAATCGATCAGCGATGCGAGCATCGCCATGTGGACGTAGCAGCACTTCGACATAAGGGCGAAAGTCCACTCCGTCGATCGGTACAATTACCGCACCCTTGAAGCGGAGCCATCCGTCGGTATCATCATTGAGAACGAGCTTTTGGGCTATCACCGGCAAAAGAAGAGCCTCCGCAATTCCTTCTACAAGGATGGCTCTATTACCGAACAGCAGCGATGAGCGTGTTACGTCCAAGTAGCGGCTGATTTTATCTAAGGTTTTTGGCTTCAGTCCTAGTTCCGCAATAGGTACGCTGACAGATTCTGAAACCGTTACCCCGTTTTGTTCGCTTCGACGAGAACGCATAACCACCAGATGTATAGGAGAAACCCATGCTGTCAAGTTCGGCGAATGGGTAGTCACAACGATTTGGATGCGGCCTTCCGGCTTGCCTGGCTCAATATTGCAACTGGTCGACCTACGCGCTTGGTCTAGAAGAAATTCAAGAACGAGTACCTGCAGCTGTGGGTGTAAATGTGCTTCAGGTTCCTCAACGAGGAAAATTGTGAGGTCCGCCTCTTTTGCCTTCGTTAGTTCAACGACCACAGTAGCCATATAGAGTAAGTTGGAGTAACCCAAACCAGAAGCGCGGATGTCTTCGGGCACTAAGCCAGTGTCGGCTAATCGAAACCTTAAATCTCGGGCAACATCGAGTAATGTTTCAGTGCAAAAATCCAGAATCGCTGTTTGGGGACGAACTCCGTTAGTAAGCAAACCCAAGGCTGTGCCTATCTCAGCGTTCATCGTCATAAGGACGTCAGGTCTGTTTTCTCCGCGACTGACTCCAGTCAAAAAGTCTTGTTCTTGGTTCTTTGGTAAAAAATTGCGTAGTAGTGCCATGACTCGGGTCCCGCTACCTGTGCCAAGTGCTTGATACGCATCGCGCAAGGGAGGTAGATAAACATGCCTTATCAGGTCAGATGAACCCGCCTCAGGCTCGTTGGTGTCAAAGCGTCCAGCCCAGAAAGTAGTTTTACCCCTTGGGAGACGTTCTGAACGCGATTCATATCGATAGCCGAATACAGCTTCGCTGTTAGTGAGATCTGGTACCGCTGAAATCAACAGCCCTTTCTGTGTATCGCTTAGGCCCCGGAAAGCGCCTTCAATTTGAAAGTTCGGGACAGCCGCGTGTCGCCTTATATCCTCATCCTCAGGATAACGCTCCCTTCGTCCGCTCAGTGGCAAGGTAAGCAACCGGATCGCATCAATAACGTTGGATTTACCTCCATTATTTTCACCAACCAAGACAGTCAGATCGGGTCGGAGACTGACTGTCACATTGTCGCAAGACCGAAAACGTGAAATTGTTAAACCGCCTAAATACATAAAGACTTCCTTTGCCAGATAAACAAGCTTGGAAATTTGATTTGAATTTCCTTCTCGACCACGCGTACGGTTGCCTACAATCGCTAACCGCAATCAGCCCTCTCCTCGTTATTGTTTAAGAGGGAGAGAACAACACACGATCAATGCCCCAGTAGTCGAGCAGGCAAAAGAGTGTGCTGCGGAGTTCGACACTAGCTGATTCATGCGAGTTAAAGTCTCTCTTCATTGCCAGTTGCTCAAACTCTCTAGCAACGGTAAACAAGGTCCGAGCAACTTCGTTCTTTGAGAAAAAATCACCTAAGACCGCTGTGTTCAGGTGAGTCAACTGTTTCTCAACACTTGATCTCACTTGCCGTGAAATTGTCAGCCCATCGTTCGCATGTTCTTCAACCAATCCCATTGCAACATTCAAGACTTTTTTGAAGCCCGAACTGCCCCTGGAGCCATATGTGAAACCATCTTTCATAAGCAAGCTACGTTCTGACTGCTCGTGGAAGGATAGCTCCTTCATGCAGTAGTCAACTGCAATTGCAACAAAAGAACATAGTAAGTAAAGACACCTAAGAGCAGTTTCGCGCTGGGTGCCCTTGGTGATTGATTGCTCGGCAAAGAATTTCCCTTGACCAAGCCATTCATTGCAACTATCGAACGAAAGTGATTTAGCCAGTAAGCTTTTAGAAAGAACAATTCTTCCACGCCAGTCCCCGTCCAGCTTACTAAGTGAGTATTCATTGATCTTGGAAAAAAACTCTTCATCCGAGAGTCTTGTCTCATTTGGTTCATCTGAATTGGCAAGTTTCCCAAGAAAGGTACCGTCGAGAACCAGCACTCCAAGGTCTCGGCCAAAATTTTTGACTTCTTGACGCCTATCTGTCGTTGCCACGATCGCATTCGTTGCTTTCGTGGCAATACGAAGTCCCCTAATCCAGAAGATTCTTTCTATAGCCTGCGGGGTTTTTTTGTTTTTGGCATCAACCAAGGCGATTTCACGCGACACGGAAGACGTGCGACTGTATAGCCACAGATCAATATCGGTTACGTCAAAACCCTCGTACACAAAAGGGACGCTCCGAACAACGTAATACCCAGCTTTGAGGAAGTAGCTACGCAGCAACTCCTCCATTTTCGGCCCCTTGGACAAGACTCGTTGACTTTTACTCATAGCCCACCTCCAGTCCGGAGGACAGAAAGCATGTCGTTAGTTGCTTTCGGGCTCATCTTGGTTTGCGTCCTCCGAACTTTTTCACGATTGTGCTCAGGGCCACTGAATGTCGTAACGGCGGCAGTTGGTAGTGAGTTTAACGAATGCTCGCTGATATCACCCTGTCGAATCACTTGAAGAGCCAACTCACCAACTTCTGTCTTCAGAAGACGTAGCATAGGGCCTGTTCTTCCCTTCTTGGTTCCTTGTTTTACCTCGACCACTCCCTTTAATTCGAGCACTTTGTAATCTTCAGCAATCGCCCGGACTGGACCAATGCTATCGCCGCGCACCAAAGCACTTAACAGAGCATCAACCATTTGGATTTGTCCGCGCTCGTAATAGCTCTTTGTCATGCCATATGTGACGGAGCTTATAAAAGCTTTCGCAAGGTCGAAGGCATCATCAACCATCGAGTTACTGTATTTTGAAAACGCCGACGGCAAAGTCAGGAAACCAACGTCCTCGGTTGAGTTGCTGACAACACTAATGTCGAATAGGCCGATCGCCGTAACTTTTAGAAATAGGGCCTCACCCAGACAATGTTTTGCATGGTCGGTACTAACACATGCTTGTTTACGCAATGCTTCGGTAAGCTCATTTAGCTTTATCTGTTCTGCCGCGCTCAACGAATCTAATATGGCTTTGATCTTTTGTGTGGTGTCGCGGCGAAACAGGTTACCGTTGAACAACAGCGTCTGATTACTATCAATTTTCTCAGCGTCGACAAAGCCAATCTGCTCGGCCTCTAAAAATAGCTGGCTAAGATCGGCGGTAGCTAACTTGTATGTATCTGCCAAATCACTGGCAACATCTTTTGCAAGAATTGGCGTCATTGAGGCTCGCTCTGCAAGCGCGATTGAAGCAACTTCATTTGCACTGGGGCTGAGCGATTCGAAGAGATCGGAAGTGTGCTGCAACGCAGTGGCGGTTGTCACGCCAAGTACGGCAACTCCGCTGGATGATTTGTCGATCAGCTTCTGCTGCTGCAATACTTCGATTAGCTTTGGAAGCTCAAATGTTGTATTGATGTTGGCTGCCTTCGCTAAAACGGCTAGCCTGTCATTGTTGACAGTAATCTCCCTATTGGCGGAAATGGTTGACAAAAGTATTCCAGCCTTCCCAGCCAAATAGGTTTTCTCGTACCCAGATTGGTTTGTGACTCCTTGCAGTTTATTTGTATGATGAATCAACCACGATCCTTTGGTTTTCTTATCCATTTTTCTTCCTTACGCTGGGAATTAATTCCAGATGGTCTCTAAGGTACCCGCGTTACTTAACTCCTAACAACATATAGACGGCGTTCCAGATACTGCGGGATCTAAATCCTAACATCGACCAAGTTTTGTGAACCAATGCACAAACTTTGCGCCTATGCTCGTGATTCATCAGTATTCTTTTTGTCAATAAGCGTAACGGCCCAAGCTATCGTGATACGCGATTATTCACTCCTAAATTTATTGAATAGATTTTAGTCGATCGAGTAACTCTGCTTTAGAAATCCAATTGATTTGCTGTTGATCAATTCCGACGTTAATGTTCATGCTAGCTACCCCAGTAGAGTGAGTCCATGGAGAAAAAAAATCGACTTCCCCCTCAGGTCGAAGGAAGCGGCAATTTTTTGAACCAATTTTGTTTGCAATTTTTAACGCGGTAAGGATATTGTTGATCGACATATAAACAAGTTGATGCTGTTGGAGAATTCTGTCTAAAGACCAATTTGTTGATATTGTTTTTGCCTGAATGTGATGGTTGCCCAAGTTAGAATTTATAGGGGTAATTTTATAAAACGTAGCCCCATATTTTGAACTCCCCAGGGACTTCATTTTTTCAGGTGGGGCCGGAGTATTTGGGTCCTCTTGCTTTCCAATTGAAAGACCAAATCCCCCTGATCTAGTTCGGAAACCGTGCTTCATCGCATTGTATTCATCAACGCTATCTTGATTTAAAAAGTCTGCAGCCATTCTCGCCCAAAAGTCAGCGAACCCTTCTATCGTAGTTTTCTGTCGATCAGTTCTTGGCATGTAATGTCTGAAAACGAACTGGGAAATTTCATGCCAACTTACCTCCCTAACTAGTAGTTTCACGATGAGGGATTTATCAGAGTTGGCAATTCGATTCACGACTTTACGTAATGTTGAATTTGAGCATTTCGCCAGCCAAGCCTGTGGACAGTCGGGTGCCTGAACATAAGCGCCTATCATGGAGAACATGGTTTCCGTAGCGTGATGTAGCGATAATTTAATTGCCATCACTGCGCGTGCTTCATCGACGGCTTCAACATGTTCGTTGAAAACATATTCAAAGTAATCGGGATCAATGCCCTCAAGAAATTTCTGAGCCTGTCTTTCGAGATTGAAATCCCAGATGCAATAGGGTTCATCGTTTACGGCGAATACACTAGATTGCATCATAAATGGATAACATCATTCAAATAAATTTCGAGGGCAATTGTTGCCAAGTACAGCAAGGACGCTGTATCTGCATTTGTGGATTTCCGAGAGAGTTTGGCACTAAGATAGAACAGAAAATATCGGCTGAAGCCCTTGAAGACAAGCCCGTCAAGAAACCTTGCTTTTGATCCGCTTCACAATCTCAACCTTGCTCTGCTTCAATAATCCGATGTCGGATTGACTCAAAACTCTCGATTTTTTCAAGATATCTTGCTTCTGATTCAGTAAGGCAGTCGAGGCCGTGACCGAACTTACCCAGCCACCAGTTTTCGAGGTCTTCTCCATGCTTCTCTCTAAGTCTTTGTAATGTTTCAATTTCTAATCCTATTTTCGCCGAGTAGGGCTTTCCGGTCAACACGGTAGCTGCTACAACACGCCCTCCTTGACTCAAGATATATCCTCTGAGGTTCGCCAAGGTACCTCCTTGGCCTATGAAATCGTCAACGAGTAGGTAGTTTCTGTCCTTCACAATCGTTCCATCAAACATCGCTTGGTGAGCCATACGGTGCATTCCACCTGCACCTGTGTGACTGACAACGTTAATTTGAACGACATCGGTGTCTGACTCAAACCCAGTTTTTTCCTCCAGCAGTTCTGCCAAAGCTGCAGGAATAGCATTCACGCCACTTGACTCCACAGCGTGAGCCGATACCAGAATAGGTTGCGCACTAGCGTAGTTTTTAGTCAGTTCTTCAATCACCGTCAGGGATACAAGATGATTTACCAAAACAAAAGCAGCATCTGGATCACCCGATTTCGAGGCAGGGTACATCGGGTGCGTCTTAACCGCGCTTTCAGACGCATGGATTGATACGGGTGGAAACCCGTTCCAGGGGTATCGGGGTGGGAAGCTCATGGTGTTATCGCTTACTTGTTAGTGCCGAAGGGGCTGTCATACACGGTATCCAACAGTATTGTCCAAAGTGGGGAATGGGTATGCCCCCTCGTTGCATAGAACGTTTCATGAATCTCCAAATCATCAACGTGTTTCTTCTTGATTTGAGAAAAGTCTGTGAAATCAGGACGCTAAAAATTATTTCGTGAGGAAAAAAAACTACTCACACCTAGGTTATTTCGAAATTTTGGTTCGTTTACGTCCTCTTGGGTCTTTGGTGGGGTCTTTGGCAAACTCCGCGCGAAACAAATGATCTCCTTTTTGCTTGCCGAATTCGATCGCTTGATCGGCTTTGGCAAGATAGCTGAGAGAGTGGTAAAGATTTTTCCTTTTCTGTACGTCGAAATGATCCACTTGGCCCAGTGCCCAACGCTGATACTTTTCATAGAAGGCCTTATTCTTGTTGCAATTGTGAAAGTAGCCTTGCCCCTTTGTTATGACATCTGCCCAATACCGACCTATTTGGTCCGCGTAATACTCATGCTTGTCCACCTTTGATCCGTCAAACAGGAAACATACGTGGATGTGGTACCCGGCTTCACGGGCGCATTCAATTTTCCATATGTACCCCACAAGCTCTCTAAAAAGTAGAGGTTTTCCCTTCCGGTTGGTAAATAGCCGTTTGCGGTCTGCAGCAACGCGTTCAAAGCAGACTTTTCCGATTGGGGATCTAGCTAAAGGAAGATCGTCTATAGCCAAGAGGCTGGAGTTATCAAAATCAGCGAATTCATGATTACTCCAGTAGGCTTGATGATCATCTGCACGACTTTTCAATAACTCATGTATGACTTGTTCAGCCTCTTCATGTGTTAGCACCGCCTCTTTGTAATGAAAGTCTAGCCGAACGACCATGAGCCTGGCATATCTTGCAAAGAGCGTGTCCAACAATTGATTTATTCGTCTTACACGTGCGGCAGGTTTGTTCCTCCAGTTTCCTATTTGCTTCTTGAGCTTGCATTGAATCGCATTCTTCCTCATTGTTGCCACGAAATCGTCGAATATTTTGACGATTTCGTCACTTGGTTTGCCAGCTCTGAACATAGAAAGATTTTCATGATATTTACTGATTTTATGTCTTCTATAATTTTCAAAGAAATATTGAATTTCAGGACAAAACTGATAGTCGCGAGTAAACATGTTGGCGTAGTGGCCTAAGTCGGGTAAGTGTTTTCCCAGTTTGGTGACCTCATAATCATTTTTTAACTTAGATTTTGTTTTTGTGTAGAAGTATTGTGATCGATAAATTACCTCGTTCATGAATGAGATTAGTGAGTATATTCCTTCAAGATGGTTGTTTAGTATGAGTTGTCTATTTTCCTTTAGTGTCAGAGTGTGATTGTGAGTTGATATTTTCATGGTTTTTATTAATTATCATGTTGATCTTGTGAGTTGATGGTCTTCTGTCTTTGCTCAGGTATTTGATTGTTATCATTAATTAAAATATAAGAAATAAAACAATCTTATTATTTAACCATAATTAAAGGTTTATGAGATTAGTGTTTATTTGTGGTTTTTCCTTGGTGGTTTAGTGATTTTTTATAAATCTTTTTGATTTTTTAATATGCTCAAAAATTCAGACGCGAGATGTGAATTAAAAGTTAAAAAATATTAGATATCTCTATCCAAATACGATCTTCGTTATCTTTAAATGATCTAATCTTCCCCTCTGATCCTAAATGAGCCAATACTTTGTCAAGTCGATATTTCGTTAAACCTAGGTTGATACAGCCAGAACGAATGTCTTTAAGCGGTAATCTAAAATATCCCCATTGTTGAAAAAATTGTCGAACTGAGTTTTCAACTGTCATTATGTCTTTCGTGAACTCTGAGGGTTTTTTAGGTTGGTTGCAGATGATCTGAAATGTGTTACTCCAATATTGATCAAATGAAATAGCGGTTGATACAAAATGCTCTGACACCTGATCTTTGGTTCCTGATTCGAAAACATGCATTGCGGTTGCAAATCTTCTAATTCTCTCGCCGCTACGGCTTATGTACTCTTGTATTTGCTCTGTGGTCACCTTATCTCTTGGTGGAAAATCAATGGGCCTAGGCGTTCTCTCGTAGTCCTGAAGTAAGCGTTCAGCTTGCTCTGTCAGAGTTAGTTGTGTCCTAGATGGATTGGCTTGATTTGCTTGTTGAATATTTGCGGTTAGCAAGGCTTGTATCGTTGCTTTGTAGTGGCGAAGTGTCTGATCTGAAAGTTGAACCATTGAGGCCATACTTTGCGTAACTCTCCATCCCCCTTGAGCAAAACAAAATCGATTTACTAGACCATTACTTCGCTTCCCGATACCTAAAAGGCTCTTGATTTCGTCAAACACCGCAGGTTGACCAGCTAAGTGTGCTGAAAATCGATAGTCCTTCAGTTTCACGTTGCCACTTTTGACTCGCGCGTGGTGAAGCGAAGTGCTGTCTAGTAACTTGTTTAGTCTCGCTTGGGCGGAGTGTCCTTTTAATAGGTTAGTGATCGCGCCAAATTCCTCTGAAATTAAGGTGCAATAGGGCCAGGCCATGAGGGTTGAAACAATTGCCTCCTTTGATGTGTCTTCAAGAAAAAACTCTGGCGTAGATTTCGAACTGGAATCTTCGACAAGCTCCCCTAAAGCCCTCTCGATCGGATCCTTCAATATTTTGTTGATCAAGCTCTTTCCTGAAACTGGTGGGGCTATCAAAAAACCGTTGTTGCCAATCCTGGAATCTACGCCGTTGGGTAACCGAACATCCGCGATTCCTTGCGTGAGGGTTGTCATGAATTGCTGAACAATTGCTGAGACGATTACTGGATCAACCTGTCCCCCGCTTAGGTCCGATTGAATCGCCCCAAGAAGTCCAGGTAGTTTCGGCACGATAGGTTGATGGGGTAGGTAGTTCATTGGCCCTCTCCCTGTGATAGAGCGTCGGCTGGCATATCCGGCCAAAGCAGTTTTCTATTCTTGAGCTTGATTGGTGTGATTCCGAAGTAAGACCCAGTTTGGCTGTGGCGCTTCCGAACGGTTTGCGCAGCTACCAAACACTTAGCTGCGAATTGGTCCGTCGATAGTGTGTAGACGGGGGGTGATTGTTCCTGCATTGATGTCTCCTAAAAATGTGATCTAGAGGCATTCCCGTGCACTGGTGGGGATGCGACTGGGTTGGATCTTAGGTGGGAGAAGAGGAAAAATCGAGGTGCATTTGGGTCGCCCCAACCCTACCCTTTTTAACTTTCAGAAAGGTAGGGTATTCACTGGCTTGTTAAAGAATCTTCTAAAAGTGTCGATAGATAAATATTGTTACTTAACCTTTTGACACAAATTTCACTCTACCAATGAGCAAACCAAAGCTAAATAACTGGGTTTATAGATATATTCAGAGTGCTGTTAATAACGCGCTCCATCTCGAGTATGCGATACGTGCTGCGGAATCACTTTATCCAAAGCAAATGATTTATTTAAATTTATTGAAAGAGGAGTTGATTGCTTATTGGTTAAACAAGTCAAAAACTTTAAGTGAGATAGAAGAGTTAAAATTAATTGATATTTCTTTTGATCGATTACAATTTCATTCAATAATAATAAGAAGAAATGATATTTATTTGAGATTTAATAGTTCTTTGCGGGTTGAGCTTGAAAAGCTTTATGATGAATTTATCGATAAATATTTTGATATCGAGATAGCTCCATTTAAATTATTTAGGGCGGTAGACTTGGCATGCGGTAATAATATTTTGAGCATGTATAACGAAGCTAAGCGATGTATGGACATTTCGAAAGATTTGGTATTGAAACCAAAAGATGACTTTGAACTCGATAGAGAGTATGTTATTAGGGAGCCCGTGCATGTTCATCCAGCGTTAACATTTTGCGGCAGTGATCATTTTACTTATGAAGGAAAATTTGGTGCATATTTCAATTTGAAATATGATTTATCGGCAGAGGATTTATTTTTCACTATGCGCGAATTTATGTATCAGTATGCATCTTGGTGTAATGCTGATCTGAAGTTAGGTCGATGGAATTCAAGATCTTTGGTTAATTATTATTTTGATAATGAATTTTTCGACTGTGGGGCTAATGAAGTAAAGGCGCCAAACGGATTGTTAGGGCCTATTTTAGGGTTGTATTGTTACGATAAGCGAGAAAGGCAAAAATTGAAGCCTAAAGTTGCAATTAACGAAACTACAAAAATCCATAAATTTACTTTTGAAACGATGCAAAAAAGGTACAAGAACACTCGAAAAAAGATTAGTCAATATAAAAATAAGTTTAAAAACTTTCCCGATTATTATTAAAATAATTGCCTTTCTAGGCCAAGCTAGCTTCATTTAGTATCCAGTCTTCAATTTGCTCATGCCACTTGCGTAGCAAGTCGATCGGCCGTCTGCGGTAATGTTTTTCAGCAATCGCAGATGGTTTGTGCCCTTGAATTTGTGCAACCACTCCTACAGGCACTTCACACCACTCGGCAAGAGTGCCAAATGATCTCCGTAATCCATGTAGAGTGATGTGAGGAATTCCTGCCTTCTCCAAAGCTTGGTTATGTGCAATTCGAGGTTCGGAAATTTTGCCATCGGCTGAGTTTGGACTGAAAAAGACCCATTCGGATTGTCGGTGCCTTTCCGCAGTCTTACTTTTTTTGCTCCTCAGCTGGTCATTTGTAATTTGTTCCTTGATTTGTTTCAGTTCGAGCAGCAGCGATGCAAGGTATGGAGTCAATGGAACGGTACGTCCGCCTGTTCCTTCAACTTTGTCGTTCAGGGTGATTGTTTTCCAAGTGAAGTCAATATCGCTCCACTTCAGCGCGGCCCATTCCTCGCGACGTGGGCCAACAATCAAGAGTCCCTGAAGGTATGCGCTCATTATCGGATTTCCGAGGGAACGTACAGCTGAAAACCATGCCTGAAGCTGTTCTTTCTGCAGCGAGTCACCTTCTTTGGCTTTTACCCTCGGAAGTGCGTCTTTCACGCTTCTCGCTTTGTAGGCATCGCTGGAGATTGATGTTGCAAATTCAGGATGCTCTGCTGCCCAACGTATGAAACCTCTGACCATCCGAAAGGACAGTGCAACCATGGTGGGCCTTTTTTCTGATTCCTTTTGTAGCCATTCCGTCAAGTGTGGGCCCGAGAGGTCTTTCAGTTTTACGTCCAACAATTGCGCGATTGGCCCGGGTTGAATTACTCCATTACCTTTGGCACGTTTCATCCCACCTCGTTGCGAATGACGAAGGTGATCTTGTAGTGTTCGAGCACCCCAGAATGGCTTTCTGGACTCGATGTAGAGATTCCACGCTTCTTCAAACTGAACTTCCTGCCGACGCGCTTCGTCTCGCCTTGCCGAATGCGCTGCTTTTTTTTCAGCGATGTGTTCTCTCGGATCAATACCCTGATCCACAAGGGTTTGCAGGTATCGTGCTCGTTCTTGTGCTAACTCGATCGACCAGCTTTTCACGTCACCGATTGTCGTACGGATTGTTTGACTATTGAATTTGGACTGAAAAATATACGACTTGCTTCCGCCAGCAGTAGCTCTCAAACCTAGCCCTGGAGATTTGCTATCCCAAACGAAGGTTTGTGACTTGCCAGGATCACAGGTAAAGCTAGAAATTCTTGAAGAGGTGAAATTGATCTTTGCCATTCTTTGGAGCCGTTCGATATTTGCCAGATTCCATGTAACCAGCATGTAACCCGATTATGGCTGCTTTAGTCAATGTGAGTCAATCTCTGAAAAAATAAAAAACTGTATAAGTATTTGAAAAAAAATAAAATATAAAATAAATGCAAGTCAATCAATCTCAATCAACTCAGAAATCCTTCGGACTGTTAATCCGCAGGTCCCTGGTTCGAGTCCAGGTCGGGGAGCCAAATACAAAAAGGGCTTAGCAAACGCTAAGCCCTTTTTATTTTTTCAGCATAATTCCGCATTCCAAATCTTTACTGTTTCCCCGGCCTGAATGGTGGTGCTTTGGGAAACTGAAATACACCTGCAGGAATTTCCGTCTCGGGTGCCTTCTCGCTGGTCCACACATGGGCCATGGGGTTGAACTCAAAGGGTGGCAACAGTTTGTCGGCAGCCACACCCAACAGGCCAGTCAGTGCATCCACTGTGGCGTAAACAAAATCGTTGCACTGGCTGCATCGGCGGTATTGCTTGGGTTTGCCTGAGCCGCCTGTCATGTCAACCGCCAGAAATTCGCCTTGTGCGCATTGCTCTTCGGCTCTGAAAAAAGCGGCTTTCGCATACGGCATGCCGCTCACGGTTTGGCAATCCCGACAATGGCACACCAACTGTGCGACTGGCGCTTGGGTAAAGTTAACCATCAATTGGCCGCATTGGCATTGTGCGCGGAAGGTATTGTTCATCGAGAGGGTCTCACCAATATGGAGATCAAATCACTAGTCAATCACTGGTACATAGGGCTTTCGCAACTCAGTCAGCGCTGAGTCGATTTCTCAGGATAATTCATCCGGATGTCCTCACTGAAGTACAGTTGACCGTCGCGTGTCGAGAACCTTCTCGCACTGGCAAAGTGGAAGCTCATCCGTTCAGCCCACTGAGAATCATCAAGTAAGCGAAGATCGGCATCGTCATATCCTTGCTCGCCTGGTTTTTTCAAGAAGCGGTCAAACCAGGCTAATGTGTAATGGGTAATCATGGGCTTGGCCCAGCCACCTTCGCAGGCATTGTTTTCAATCTTGGGGCACCAGGATGTCGCTGGCAAGGCAGGGCCCGGTGAATAATCCAGGTGAGTACTTCCGGCAATCGTGATGTTGTAAACCGGCACATTGGCAGCTGCCCATTCCTTGAAACCAGACAGGTGCTCATCGCGAGCTGTATCACGTAAGAACGGCACAGGTGTAAAGCCGTATTCCGAAGTGAAGCCCAGTGCGGGTACGCGCGGGCTGATTGCCGGTGCATTCTGGGGAAGCAGTAGGTTGTCGGCGACTGGGTTTGAAGTGGCTGCCTCCGATGCGAGCAGGCTGGTTAAAGTCGCCGATGCAGGCGAATTGCGCGAGCCAAGCGCATCCCAAGCCACGATCGCTTTCAGCGGGTTTTCAGGGCTGAGCAAACCAGGCCAGGGCTGGCTGTCAGCTGCACCGAAGCTTTGAGCCCAGCTTACGCCGGCTGCGCCATAAGAATGGCCCGCCGCCCCGATGCGTGTTTCATCGAGTTGTTGGTGAAACGGATTAAAGGCAAGGGTTTTAGTGGGGTAGGTGCCTTTGCAACTGGTTTCGTGGGGGTATGGTTTTGTGGGGGAAGACATTAAAAAATCAATGTCATTGACCAAGCCTTCATAAAACACCGTGCCGTTGAAGTTGCCGCCCTGTTCGCCGGTTGGGGTCGAGAAATCAGACTTTCCTTGACCACGCGGGTCGTTGGTTAAAACCATATACCCTGCGCGAACCAGCTCCTGTGCAGCCCACCAGTACAGTGCTTCATTCGCTTGAACCGAACCGTTTTTGATAATAATCGCTGGCAGTTTTCTGTTCCCGGTTTTTCTGGGTTTCCACACTTGTCCGCTGATTCGTGCACAGCCTTGGTCGTAATACACCACAGGCAGTACCTCAGCTTCCTGGGTGTAGAACACGTCGCCGTCGGGGCCATTCACACCTGGGTATCGAAACGGGTCGCCCACACAGGGGCCTGCTCCGCTTGCACACAGCGGTGTAAGCCCAGTATTGCCAAAGGCGGGAGGAAGATTCCAGCTAGGGTCCCGTGCACTGCGTTGCAAAGTGGCCTGAATGTTGGCCGCGGTTTGTTGAAGTTGCCGGGTAACAAATCCGGGCATGAGTTGCTCTATATTTGCTTCCAGCGTTTTTGCTGCATTCGATAATTCGCATTGCAGTAATTCAGCCGAAGGGTAACTGGCTTGGTCGCAGCGCAAGTCCAATTCAAGATTAGCGTTGTTGGCGGTGATCTGGCTGGAGGTTGCCGTGCTTTGTGATGCGGTCGTGTCAGTGTTGTCTGATCCGCATGCGCTCAGTAAAAGGGCATTAATGATTAATGCCAGTGACGTGGTGATTTGGATTTTCAATCGTGTCTCTGAATGGGAATTATTTGATCTGCTACCCTTATAAGCCGGAAACAGATTCGACAATGCGTACTAATCAAATGACTGTTTGGCGGTTTGCCTGAACTGCTCAATCGCAAAATCGGCCACGGGCGACAAAGCCCGGTTACTCAAGTTCACAATTGAAATGTTCGAGAACAGTCTCGGAAAATCAGTGGTGTTGAGTTGTACCAACTGCTTTTGGCGTAGCCAGGGTTTTGCAGCGATGTCTGTGGATGCAACCACAGTGTCGGTATTCAGGGCCAGTTGGTGCAGCAGATGGACATCGTCGCACTCCAGCGCCAGTTGGGGCAGGTTACGCTTGCTTTGTTGCAATAATTGCCCCAAGCCTGCTTTGAGTGGATCGGGCAGTTTCACGGAGGCAATGCCATAGGTCCAGGCGTCTTCGAAGGTGTGGGCTTTGTGGGCCAAAGGGTGATCGTATCGCGCATAGAGGTGACCGTACTGGCGCATCAATGGCTCAATGTGCAGAAAGGGTACGGTCACCATGTCGCCGGTGTCGGCGACAAAAAACTCAATTTCCTCTCGTGTCAGCATCGTCAGTAATTCGGCGGGGCTTGCTATTTCAGTTTGTAACGCCACCTTCGGATACTGAACACGAATTTTCTCGATGACACTTCGAGCCAGTGTGGCGCTGGGAAAAGGCCCTACACCGAATGACAATTCACCCACCTCGCCGCGTTGGTACAAGAGAATGTCACGCTGAACTGCGCGAGCCTCCAAGATCAACTGGCGGGCGCGATCAATCAGAAATTGCCCAGCCGGGGTGGGGCGTATGTCGCCGCCTTTGCGTTCAAACAGGACCAGGCCTGTTTGTTTCTCCAGCGCTTGAATACTTCGGCTGAATGCCGGTTGGCTTAGATGGACTTTGTCGGCGGCCTTTGCAAAATGCCTTGCCTCGTCCAGCGCCAGCAGGTGTTCCAGTTGATTCAGATTCATGGCAATTGATGCACCCAGTGCATTGAAAGTAGACTAATTATGCATTGGACGAATAGGTGTCACAAGGGTAAATTACAGGCGTACCGTTCATTACAGGGGTCCCAATGGATGCCGCACAATTTCAAAATGTCCTGATTGGCGTGGCCATTGCTGGTTTCGCATTGATGGAATTTGCGAGTCGTCGTTATCAGGCCACTGTGCATGCCACTGCAAATGACACCAAGCTTGACCTGTTGGTGTTTGTCAGTGTGGTGGCTATTTCCCAGCCACTTGCCATTTTGGCGACACAGAATGCAGGCCAAACCTGGTTTTCAGAATTTCAAGGTGCGTTGGCAGACTGGCCTTGGTGGGCTATGTTTGCCCTGCTGTTGTTGGGTGATGATTTGACCCAATACCTGTGGCATCGGGCGTCGCATTCGCCCTTTTTGTGGCCGTTGCACCGCGCGCACCATTCTGCGCAATACATGAGCGTGCGCATGACCTTTCGCAACAATTTCTTTTACTACCTGATGATGCCTGGCTTGTGGATATCAGGTGCCCTGCTGTTTTTGGGCATAGGGGTTTGGGTGTATGGGTTTTACCTGACCGCGAAGCTGACGATAATTCTGGGGGCGCACTGTGCCTGGCGCTGGGACGAGCCGCTTTACAAAATCAAGGCTTTGCACCCTGTGATGTGGGTTGTGGAGCGCACCATTTCGACGCCCGCAACCCACTGGGCACATCATGCCTTGACCAACAAAGACGGCATCGGCAACTACACAGGCAACTTTGGCAACATGCTGTTTTTGTGGGATGTAATTTTCGGCACAGCGCACATTACGCGCAAATACCCCGAGCACATTGGCCTGATGGACGATCGCATTCACGGCCAGGAACATTGGGTGCATCAAATGTTCTATCCGGTGGTTCATTCAAAACGCGCGGACTCTGCTTTGCGAATTGGCGGCACCATTTACGATGAAACTAAGCATTCAGGAAGCTGACCACCATTTCCACCAACTCCAGTTCCAGTTCCTCGTCGGTGATGAAAGGGCTGGGTTCGCTGATGGCGCGGATCATGGTGAACACAATGGCATTCGCGATAACGAAACTTCGAATCTGAAGCCGTTCCGGGTTGCTGGCCAGTGGGTTTTTCAGCAGGTACATGCGCATGAAATCCAACAGCGTGTCTTGCAGCAGACGCACCACGTTTTGGGTCGGCAGGCGGTACCAGTTGCGAACCAGTTCAACAGCCAAACCGTCGTCAGCGCGCAAAAAACCCATGCCGAAGTGAACTGACTTCTCAACCATGTCCCGCAGGTCGGTGGTTTTCTCCAGCACCAGTTTGTTCAAGCCCGCGCGAAGATTCAGTGTGACCATATCGAGCATAGCCTCGATAAGGTCTTCTCGCGAATCAAAATATTGATATAGCGAGCCCACGCTGACACCGGCCAGCTCGGCCACGTGGTGCGTGGTGAACTTGTCCATGCCATTGATTCGGATCGATTGTGCGGTGGCATCCACCAAACGCGCCACCAGTTCCTTGGAGCGTTGCTGCTGGGGAATTTTTCGCATGGTCTGTCAGAACTTGCCGATGTAGAAGTCCCTTTGAATTTCATTCACGCGTGCGGGGTTGTTGGCGTAGTTCGTGAAGTCGGAAATGCCGGTTTCACGCAGCACTTCCTCGTCCAGCCAGCTTGTTTTGGCAGCGAATCGATCACGCTGTGTAATTAACTCAAAGGCTGCGTCGGCCATCACTTCAGGTTTGCGCGACACGTTCAAGCCTTCTTCGCCGCTGAACATGCCCACAGCGGCAGTGGCGATCAAGGTGGCAGGCCACAGGGTTTTGACTGCGATCCCTTTGGCTTTCACTTCTTGCTGAAACCCCATGCTAAGCAGTGTCATGGCGTACTTGGTGGTGGTGTAGGGAATGAACGCACCCAGCCAGCCCTCGTCCAGGTTGAGTGGTGGGCACAAATTCAGCACGCTGCCCTGGCTTGCCTGCAGGTAGGGCAGGCATTCTCGCATGGTGATCAAAGGGGCCCGGGTGTTGAGTGCGTGCATCAGGTCGAATTTTTTGGTTTCAGTGACACCCAGGGGCGTGATTCCCAAAAAGCCGGCATTGTTCACCAGCAAATCAATGCCGCCGAAGTGTTGTGCTGTGGCCTGTATGGCGCGTTTGATTTGCTCTTCGTCGCGCACATCGGTTGCGATGGGCAGGGCTTTGCCACCGGCTTCAATGACCTCTTGGGCCACCGAATGAATGGTGCCCGGCAATTTGGGATTGGGCGTGTCAGATTTTGCGGCAATGGTGATGTTGGCGCCTTCGCGGGCCAGTCGCAAAATGATTTCCCGACCAATGCCACGGCTGCCGCCGGTGATGAACACAGTTTTATTCGACCAGCTTCCCATAATGCCCCGCAAATTGAATATTCAAACGAGCGTTCAGTTTAATACGACTTTTTGTTCGTATTCAACTCGCATTGACAGAACCTGGGGGCACGGCCTGTTCGGTTTGTCGCTGTTGAAGTTCGGCCACCGCAATTTCCTGGGCTCGTCGGCCGTGTTGTGCAAAACGGCTTGAATAGCCCGGCATACAACGCCCGAGTGCATGTATTGCAGCGCGAACCGGGAGGGCCATCAGCGCGATAAGGGGCCCCAAAGGTGCACGAAGCCCCAGTTTGTAAAACATGCGTGGTCCCAACAGGTACCAGGATGAACTGAGGTGTTGATGATAGGCGAGCTGCCGTCGCAGTACTTGTAGATGTGTATAGTTGCGGCTGAGCGGTTCACGGGCTAGTGCACCGGCCAGTCGATGGGAGGACTCGTCGGGTGGGGAGTGCGTGAATAAAAACTGACGCAGGCGAACCAGTGCTTGTGCCTCGGTGTCCACAAGCCATTGTTCTTTCACACCCATTTGCCAGCCAATCAGTTTCCACAGTTGCATCACGGCCCTGGAATTGCGCGGTGTGACCACAATACCCATTTTACGAAGGCCCAGCAGCATGACTGCACTAAAGCCCAGATAGGTAGCTGCCATGTCCACCTGATTGATGGGCAGGCCCCATTGCCTGGAATCCCAATGGGGGCTGTTGATCAACTGGTGTCGAACCAGGGCGTGCATCCATCGCACGCGCAGTGTGGCCAAGGCGCCATCGCCACCCGCGATATTGGCTCGTGGATTGATCACTTTCAGCCACCATTGCGCTGTGCTGGCCAGTCGGGGTGCTGCGCCTTTTTCAAGTTCGCCCGTCAGTATCAATGTCTTGTTGAAGGCCACCATCAGGTATCCGCCCATCAGGGCCATGTCGCGCAATACATCGGTGGCAGCCCGGCCGGTGCTGTGAATGAAGTGCACACCTTCCTCTATCAGTTTCCAATCAACCCAGTCGGGATTGATGCATGTGGATTGAATCAATTGATGAAGCGCGCCACTGCCGCGAAATGCCAGTGGATTTTCTGAGCTCAGGGCTTGATGAAATTCTCGCCAATCCGCTTTGTGGGTGGATCCATCCAGACGCGCCTTGATGTATTCATCCATGACCGGGTCGCCTTCAAAAAGGCCGTGATGCAATGTCGCGTATTCCTCTGGCGTTGGGGCGAATGGTCGACCCAGCAGTTTTCGGATCAGCCAGGGCGTCTTTGTTTGCGTAAGCTGAAAAGCTCGAAGGCGTGCAGGTTGCGGATAGTCAATGGTTGTCATGGGGCATCAACATGCAGTGTGAATGCCCCAGACTAAAGCGAGTCTTTATTCGCATTCAAGTCGCGTTTTGAAACCAGCGTTTGTCCATGGCGATCAGGTCGAACTCGTAGCGATAAAACACATAATCCTGAGCCAAGAGATCTTGTTCCAGGGCCTGCAGTTCTTCGGCGTTCAGGTTCACGACTTCGAGGTTGATGATGGTGGGGCGGAATTTCGAGAAATCCAGTTGCTTGAACACGGTGTAATCGTAGCCTTCGGTGTCGATCTGAAACACATCGATATTGGGCAGGGCGTTGCGCTCAATCAGGGCCATTAAGGGCATGCACTGCACCTCTTCAACGGTCACATGCTGTTGATAATCCTTCAGCTTGATATCGCTGAACGTGGACATCCCCTTAAGCCAGTCTGGCAGCTTGTGCTTCAAAATGACTTCTGGCGAAATCCGGTACAGCTTTTTGATTTCAACCTGTTCGGTGATGGCGACGTTTTCAAAGGCAAGCCCTGCGCAGCCCTTGTAATTGTTGCGGGTGCGTTCCAGCATGTCGGGCAGGGGTTCAACCAACACACCATGCCAGGCAAAGTTGCGAACGAATGGGTGAATCGGGTCGTAGCTGACACCATCCATGGCCCCGACTTGCAAAAACCGCACTGGTTTTTTCTGTTGGCTGATGGCCAGAAATGCATCGCTGGGTGTGGAATAAGGAAGTTGACCGTGGCGTTGTTGCAGCTCGCGTTTGTAATCCGCGTAGGCCCCAGCAGCATGCTTCTGGTTGGTGACCACCCAGGTCAATGCGTGCTCGCCGTGATTCACATCCATTAACTGATCGGGTGCAGTGCTTGCAAAGCGGATTCCCCATTGATGTTTGAGCGATTCGTGATGGCAGGCTGACAGGGCAATCTGATCGAGAAACCAGAGTGATTTTCCTTTTTGCAAATTGTCTTCAATGAATGCCACCACTTGGGCAATGTAACGCTGCGCGGCCGGTGTGTTGTTCAAGTACACCATGCCAGCGGCCACGTGCTCCCAGAACGGTGCAGCTTTGGGCTGGCACACAATCACGTCATGGTTGCTGGCCAATTTACCCATGGTTTCTTTCCAGGGTTTGCGCCACAGGGCATCGGCGTCCAGCAAGATGACTGGCGCATTGAAGTGCGAAAGCAAAGCCTGGCTGGCTGCAAACCGCCGAGTTGCAAATTCAACCACCTTGGTCGGTGATTTCAGATCGATTGTTTCCTGCGCTGCAGTAATTTCAAGTTGCGGATACTTGGCAGCCAGATCGAGTACATATTGAACAACGCTGGCATTGGGTGTGTACAAGTGAAAATGAACCAGCAAATCAGCGTGGTTGTGTTCAAGCACCGAGTACACCAAAGCCAGTGCATGTTCATAAAAATATTTGTCGTCACAGGCGATCAGCAGCGTGGGTTTGCTGCGGTGGTTTTCTGTGGGTTTGAGCAACCAGTGGTAGGGAAATTCGGGTTTGTTTGAATTGGCAGCTTGCGCCAGGCTTGCGAAATCGACAGGCTCATCGGGTAGTGCACCCAGCTTGTACATGCAGGCCATACTCATCAGCTTGATCAATGAGTTGCTTTGATGGGCACCGGAATCGACCAGCTTTAGAAGGTAGGGCAGCGCTTCTTCGTAACGCTCCTCCATCGTGTAAACCATGGCCACAATTTGTTGAAGGTGCGGTGAAGTGTCGACTACTTTTTCATTTTTACGAACCAAGGCCATGGCTTCGTCAATTTCACCAATGCGATAAAGCACCTGAATGGCGTTGATCAGGTATTTCACACTGGGGACTTTTTGCAGCACACGCACAAGCCCGTCGCGAATCCCTTTTTTGTACGCCGCGGGCATTGGGGTTTGAATGCCATTGCGGTGCTTGTCCATCGACAAATGCGATTGCGCAATCAGCATGATCATTTGCCGCAGTGCCTGGTCCTTGATTGCGGGCAGGCCTGACTGCACACCGTGCAGCACCTCGGCGCAATGAACCGGATCGCAGGCGTTGGTATCGATGAGCGAAATCAGTGTGTCTTTGGGTATTTTCCCGAATTCATCAAAGAAGTAGGTTTTCACCAGTACGTCGCGATAATACTGGTGCATGTCCTGAGTGCGTTTGAATTCCGTCACGTGCTGGGCTCCTGGCCTGTAACTTGGGTTTTGTTAACCGCAAGAATAAGCTGAGCCTAGCCTCAGTCAAAACCGGAGGAAAGGGGGAATGCTGGTTCAGTGCATTAGTTCAGCAGTTGGGCCGTAATGCGGCGTGCAATCGGCGCCAGCAAATAGATGGCGGGCACCGCAGCCAGGTAACCGATCAGGTATGTTTTTCCCCACGTGGCCAGAAAATTGCCTTCAAAGCCGAAATTGCTGGCGGTGGTGACGAAGGTGACAATGCCTACCATGAGAAATCCCATGATGAGTGCAAAGACAAGCTGGAACAATTTTCCGGGTTGGGCTTGGGGTAAGGCGTTCATGTTGTATTGTGGTGGTGCTCGAATTTGGGCATTTTAGCGACAATTGCTGGTGGTCACCCTCAGGGTAAACACCCTCACTTTTGCGGACGGATTGTTCTTTTTGAAAAGGGGTTGTCTTCATGGAATTTCGGGTGGCTCCGGAAAATCGAACTGCGGCGGTGTTTAACGTCGGGCGGCATGTGTTGGTGGATGCCTCAGGTGCGGGGCAGGGGCACTACTGCATGGCGGCGGTGTGCATGGAGAATGGCGAGGTCATTGAATTGCACAGCAGACCTTGTGAGGCCTTCAGTTCGGTGTTGGCCGAGCAAGAGAGCATTCAATGGGCCGTAAGTCTTTGGCCCAATGCCATGGTGTGGAACGATTGCGTACCCGCGATTGAAGCATTGTTAAGCCAGCAACCCGCCTTGGCGGGTAGATTGTTTTGGCCCACACCCCGCATGCGAAAGCCCTTTCACGACATGGTGCATAGCCTGTCAGTCCGGGCTCGGAGTGTGGCCACTCCAGCCCAATGGAATTACGCTTTCACAACGCCTGGGTCGGCTCGCTCAATGATCGATTTCACATTCAGGCCTTTGGGCAGGGCGCCATAGTTGTGGTGGCCCTGGGCCGCCAGGCGACTTGCGCAAAATGCTTCGCTCACGGCTGCGGGTGCATGGCGCACCAACAGCGATGCTTCAAAGGCCAAAGCCATTTGGTCCACCATGGTTCTGGCGCTGTATTGCAGGCCATGCATATCGGTCGGGTTTAACTGCATGAATTGTTGATTCAAGCCATCCAGGTAGTGGTCAAGAATGGAATTGCCCCCCCGTGCTTTGTTCAATTCTGCATTGAAGGCCATGAGCACCGCTGGGGTTTTGCCAATGGCGCGAAGTACATCCAGGCATTGCACGTTGCCGCTGCCCTCCCAAATCGGGTTGATCACACTTTCGCGGAACAGGCGTGGGTAAATCGAGTTTTCCATCACGCCGCTGCCGCCAATGCATTCCATGATTTCATAGCTGTGTTGTGGGGCGCGCTTGCAAATCCAGTATTTGCCCACAGCAGTGGCCAGGCGGGCCAGGTGCGCTTCATGTTCGTCGCCGTCTTTCTTGTCAAGCGCTCGGGCCATGCGCATGGAAAAGGCCATGGCGCCCTCGTATTCCAGCTGCAAATCGGCCAGTACGTTCTGCATCAACGGTTGATCGATCAGTTTGGCGCCAAACGCCGCGCGTTGTTTGCAATGGTGAATGGCATTGGCCAAGCCCGCACGCATGAGGCCCGCCGAGGCACCCATGCAATCAAAACGGGTCAGGCTGACCATCTCGATGATCGTGGGCACTCCGCGACCTTCCTCGCCAATCAGCCAACCTTGGGCGCCGCGAAACTCCACCTCGCTAGAGGCATTGGACTTGTTGCCCATTTTGTCTTTCAAACGAATGACGTTCAAAGCGTTTTTCGTGCCATCGGGTAACCAGCGCGGCACCGCAAAACACGAGACGCCAGCGGTGGTTTGCGCCAGTATCAAAAACACGTCGCACATGGGGGCAGACAAAAACCATTTGTGCCCCACCAGTGAATACATTTGCCCGGCACCTGGCTGGTTCACAGGTGTTGCCGTAGTGCTGTTGGCCCGCACATCCGAGCCGCCCTGTTTTTCGGTCATGCCCATGCCCACAGTAATGGACTGTTTTTCATCGATGGGCACATTGCGGGGGTCATAGCCGCGATTCAATATTTTGGATTCGAAAATGGCAGCCACTTCCGGCTGTAAGCGAAAGCTTGGAATGGAGGCAAAGGTCATCGTGACGGGGCAGCCGTGTCCGGCCTCCACCTGGCTTTGCATGAATGCCTTGGCACCGCGCACCACATGTGCGCCCTCGCATGGGTGGGTCCAGGGCTGGCTGTGCAAGCCCTCTTCAAGGGCTGATTTCATGAGCTCATGGTAAGCACCGTGGTAGCGCACTGAATCGACCCGGTTGCCAAAGCGGTCATGGGTGTCCAGCTCAGGGGTGTATTTGTTGGCCAGAAAACCCAGCTCCAGGTATTCCGGTTTGCCACACTTTTCGCCAAAAGCGGCAATTTCAGACACGCCCCAAGCGCCACCCTCGCGCTTCACACCTTCGAGCAAAGCTGCATCAGTGGTAAACAAATTGTAGCTGTGCAATTCGTTGGCAACATTCTGTACCTGGTGGGTCTCGCCCACGATTGGGCTGGCTTGCAATTCTTTGGCGGTTTTCATGGCATTCATCCCGGTGATTCTTGGAGCATTTCTTAATAATTACTCAATTTAATCATAAATGCAAATACTTGTAATTAAAGGGGTGCAATTACACCCATTCAGTGCTGGTTTTCTGTACAGCGCTATGGTAGAACGAAGGTGTGCTCACCACGGAGAAACACCATGGCAACAACGCATCAAGTTGAAATT
Source organism: Limnobacter sp. CACIAM 66H1 (assembly GCF_001601825.1). Taxonomy (GTDB): domain Bacteria; phylum Pseudomonadota; class Gammaproteobacteria; order Burkholderiales; family Burkholderiaceae_B; genus Limnobacter. The sequence continues at coordinate 27,009 of NZ_LUJK01000014.1, forward strand.
GATCTGAACACCCTTGTGATGCTGGTCAATGAAGTTGCCAAGGAGGACCCGCTTGATTATGGGGACTTGGCCGTGGATGAAATGGCGCTGCGACATTCTTGTTGCCTGGGCGCTTTGAACATTCTTCAAAATGCAGCCATGTTTAAGGCTGAAGACCTGATCTATGTGCTGCTCAGCTCGATGGCCAAACTCATTGAGGAAAACGTGTTGTTGCATGCGCAGAACGTAGAGCGCGGCGAGCAAATTCGAAGTGAACTGGTGGTTCAAATACTGGACCGTGCCAAAAAAGGGCACTAAAACCCCGGCCTGATAAAGCACTCAAGTTTCAGCCCAGGCTGCCGTTATCGAAATGACAGATACGGAGAAAAACAATGGATGTGTCCCCCGCCGCCATGGTGAATGCCACGGTTCAGATGCAGCAAGCGCAATCAATTCAACAGGGCCAAATTGCAGTGTTCAAGAAAACCATGGACATTGCTGAGTCGTCCGTGGCGCAACTGATCCAGTCAATTCCCCAGCCACCCGCGCTGGCCACCAGTGGTAATTTGGGTACGAAATTGAACGTGTACGCCTGAACATCAGGCGATAGGTGGCTTTGGTCAGGCTTTGGTGGCCAGCATCAAGAAGCTTTGTTTTGCCGCTTGCTCAAGTTGCCTGCGGCTAAGGCTCGGGTCGTTGTCCTGGGCCAATTGTGAAACCAGCCCATGTATTTGAACAACGATCATTGCAGCCCTCAACTTGTATTCTGCCTTGCTGATTTTTGGCTCCAGGCCGTAAATCAGTTTGAAAATCTCTTTTCTCTCTCTGGCGTAAACAGCCTCGACCAAACGTGCTGCAAAAGGCAAGCGGTTTGACAAGGCATAGATTTCTGCCAGTACACCAAAGGTTTCAGGCCGGCGAATTTCAATCAGAATCAAATCAATGATCGTTTTGAACCGCTCAAGCTGGCTTTTGTCGCTCATCGCATTCATCACTTGCGCAACCGCAGCCTGGTAGTTGTCCATCACATAGGTCAGCAAGGCTTCAACCAGCGCTTCCTTATTAGTGTAGTAGTGCTGCACGGTGCTTAGCGAAATGCCCAATTGTGTAGCCACGCCGCGCATACTTAAGCCCGCATAGCCCTCGCTGGCCAGTATGGCCTGTGCGGTGCGCAAAATCTCCTGCGAGCGAATGTGACCCTTGTCAGTGGTGGCATGTGTATTCATGTGCGTACTTTAACTCAAAAATTGCCCCCAATATGGACCTCATTATTGACAAACAGGTCACGTGACCTATAATCGATTCACTGCAACCGGTCGGTTGACCTATAACTTTGAGAGTGTGAAGAGACAAATGAGATACCCCAAGCCCAGCTGGATGAATTCCGACCTCGAACTGTATCGTTCCAACATCCGCCGTTTCGTTGAAACCGAGATCAAGCCCAATCAGCACAAATGGGCCAAACAACAGCATGTGGACCGTGAACTTTGGACCAAGGCCGGAGAAATGGGCTTGTTGTCGGCAGATATTCCCGAGGAGTACGGCGGTGCCGGCGGCGATTTCACGCACATGGCCGTGTTGTTTGAAGAATTGGCCTACAGTGGTGACCGTTCATTCGGTGTGCATGTGCATGCAATTGCAGCCCAGTACATTTTGAACCATGGCACTGAGGAGCAGAAACAATACTTCCTGCCCAAGATGGCCAGCGGCGAAATGATTGGCGCGATTGCCATGAGTGAACCTGGTGCCGGTTCAGACTTGCAGGGCATTCGCACCAGCGCGGTGAAAGAGGGCAATCACTATGTGGTGAATGGTTCCAAGATTTTCATTTCCAATGGTTATCTGGCCGACGTGATTATTCTGGTCACCAAAACTGACCCAAGCGCAGGCGCCAAAGGCACCACGTTGATGTTGCTGGAGACCAAGAAAGCCGAAGGTTTCAAAGTAGGTCGAATTCTTGAAAAACTTGGCCAGAAAGGGCAAGACACCTGCGAGTTGTTCTTTGACAATGTGCGCATTCCCGCCCAAAACGTATTGGGTGCTGAGGGAATGGGATTCATGCAGTTGATGGTTGAGTTGCCCTACGAGCGTTTGATGCTGGGTGTGGGCGCCATGGCTGCGATTGAAATGGCCATTGAAATTACCCTGGAATACACCAAAGAGCGTAAGGCTTTTGGTAAATCCATTTTCGAGTTCCAGAATACACGCTTCAAAATGGCAGAGCTTAAATCTCAGGCGGTTGTAGCGCGGGCTTTCATTGACAACTCCATTGAAAAGCTGGTGGCGGGAAAGCTGGATGCAGCAACTGCATCGATTGCCAAATTGCATTTGAGTGAACTTGAATGCAAGGTGATCGATGAATGTCTTCAGTTCTTCGGTGGCTATGGTTACATGATGGAATACCCGATTGCGCAAATGTACGCGGATGCCCGCGTTCAGCGCATCTATGGTGGTTCTAGTGAAATCATGAAAGAGATTATTGCCCGGTCGCTGTAAGCTGTTTTGACTTAGAAAAAGCCCGTCGATTGACGGGCTTTTTTTATTGACGCGATGTTGATCAATACTTGAACGATTATTGTGTTAAACATTATTAACAAAGTTTAGTAACAATCTTCGAATCTGAATATCCGGTCTCTGTGTATGACTTGTATCCGAAAACTTACAGGTATACACACCATGATCGATCAAGTTCCAGTTGCGAAAATTCAAACCCCGAATGCGACCCCAACCATCACCCGCAATGGCCAGGTTGTGGCTGATGCGGAGCTGTTTCAGTGGGGCGATGAAATTTCAAACACTTCGGCCACTCCCATGGAAATCCGCATTCCTGCGCGTGGACCTGGACAAGGCGATACTTTACTGGTGCTGCAGCCTGGCGCGGCAGCGCGTCTGGAGGAGATCGGTTCAGATGTAGCAGGAGCGGCTTCGCGTACCAAAGTGGTGGCGCTGACTGAGGGTGTTGAACTTTACGACATTGATGACGATATCTCATCTGCCATTCTCGAACAGGGCACAGGCGAGATGTCAGGCCTGGTTGGTGCTGGTTTGTTGGCTGGTGGTTTGGGCGGAGGCGCAGCCGCTGGTCTGGGCGCAGTGGCTGCAGGTGCATTTTTGCTCGGCGACGACGATGACAATGGTGGCGCTGGGCAAAGTGGTAGCGGTGCTGGTGGTTTGGCCGGTGGTGTCGAATCAATAGGTGATGGCCTAGAGGAAACGCCCTTGGCACCTGTGGCCGGGGCGACAGATGCAGTCTCGGACGGCCTTGGTATGGTTGGCGGCGCGATTGGTGGTATTTCGGATCAAGATCCAACCGGTTTGACTGATGTGCTTGCAGGCGTTGTAGGCGACCCCAGCAGTGGCGATGGTTCCGATGCTGGTGGGTTGGTTGGTGCTGTAAATTCAATTTCGACTGGGCTGGACAGTGGCACTGAAAACACGCCCTTGGCACCATTGGTTGATCCCCTGACAGAAACCTTGGGTTCGGACTCTGGCGCTGTGGATGGCGTTGCGCAAGGTTTGGCCGATGTGGGTAACACCCTGGCTGGTGATGACAGCCCATTGGCGCCGGTCACCTCGGACATCCTTGCTCCGATCGTGGGCACGAGCGACGACACCAGTGACACCAATGGTGTTCCCGGTACCCTGAATGAAGTCAGCGAAGGGCTGGCTGACCTGACTGCTGAAGACGCAGCGCTTGCACCTTTGGATCCGGTCACGAGCGCGGTGGGAGACGGAGTCAATACCTTGGCCGAGGGTGTTGAAACACTGGGTGGCGCTGTGGCCGATGCCTCTGCCCAAGACCCCACTGGCTTGATTGGCACGGTGGGAGAGGTGTTGGGTGGCGATAGCGTCAGTTCTGGCGATTCGGGCGCAGGTACGGCACTGCCGACAGACGCATTGCCACTGGATATGCTGACCGGTGCCCTGCCAATTTCAACTGACGGCGGAGGACTGGGGCCGCTTGATTCATTGACTGGTGCCTTGCCTGTTTAAACATTACCGCGAGGTCCGACTTCAAATCCCCCGACCAAAACAGTTGGGGGAGAGTTTAAGAAAACAAGCCACCCTGGAAAAATAATCGCGTTGGTCACGCGTGATGATTAGCCAGCCATGAATTCGTTCAGAATGCTTTGGGTAATCTGTCAGTAAACAGGGGGTTTTGTGAAGGTCATACTATTGTTAATTGGTTTAATGGGATTGATGTCCAATGGTTATGCCGGTCGCCCCATTGAAACTGACGACGCGTCGGTGACTGCCCATCGAACCTGCCAGCTTGATTTTTGGACAGAAACATCGTTGGAGGTTCGACAGGACAATTTCAATGGGGGCTGTAATTTTTTGGGCAATGGTGAGTTTAGCCTCGGGCTTGGTGCCGTACATGGCAATCAGGAAGATTAAACTCTGAGTTCCCTCGGTTACAAGCACATTTTCAAACACTTCACTGACAGCACTGCGGGGTATGGTCTGGCGGCCAGCAGAGAGTGGGGGCGCCTGAAGTCTACCGATGAGTCTTCACAAGAAACACTGTTGACCACGATTGCGTCTGTGCCTTTGAGGGGCGAGGATTTACTGCTTCACCTGAATCTTGGCTATTTGCAATACAGAGATCAAATTCAAAGCGACAACAGTGTTTTCAAGGCAGCGGCGCTGGATTACTCATTCAATGAGCGTATCGGGTTTTCTGTCGAAACATTCTCAGGTGTTGAGGACAGTTTGAGCTGGCGAGTCGGCGCCCGGTACACCCTGATCCCTGATTTTTTGCAAATCGACGCAAGTTATGGCAGCGATTACGGCACTTTCCAGGGTGCAAGGGCATTTACCGTGGGTTTTGGGATCACCCCGGGTTTCTGACACTTTCAGGTATTCTTGATCACCATCAAAATTGCAACCACAACACACATCGCACCAAATGCCTTTTTCAACTGGGCACTTGGCATTTTGTTTGAAATCAACCGGCCACCCAACATGCCACTCAGCGCGGCAGCAGCAAAAGTAATACCCACTTCATAATTGAATGCACCGGCGTTTGCGCTGTTCAGCACTCCGAATGTCGACACAATTGCGATCACTGCCAAGGAGGTCACGGTGACTGACTGTACGCTCAGGTTTGTAAAACGCTGCAGGGCAGGAACCAACACAAAACCTCCGCCCACGCCCAGTAAACCGGACAGAAAACCTGCCACTGCACCTGAGAAAACAAGGGCTCGAGCGCATGGCCAGGTCCAGATAAACCGCCCGGTCTCGGGGCTGCGGATACAGGGACATTTGCTTTTTTCAGAATCAGGCGGTGCGTCAATTACATTCATTTCAGAATTGGCTGCACCCCGAAACGCATTGAATGCAACCCACAGCAGCACTACCGCGAAGGCCAGCCCCAATGCCTGTGTGTCGACTTGTTGGGCCACCCAAAAACCTACAGGCGAGAGGAGCAAGCCCACAAAACCCATCAGGGCCGCTGCTTTGTAGCGAACCTCACCCGCACGTAAACCCAGCACTGCACCCAGCGTGGCGGCAAGGCCCACGGCCAGCAGGCCAATTGGTGATACTTCTTGCACAGGCAGGCCCGTGGTAAAAACCAGCAAAGGCACAGCCAGCACACCACCGCCTGCGCCAGTCAGTGCCATGACCAAACCTACTAAAAGCCCCAAAGCCAAGGTACCAATCATGCAATTGCCTGTTTTAAAAATGTTCTCGGAATGCGTTGAATGTTGAACATATTGCCAGTGTGTCCCTGAGTATCGTGCGGCAGGCGACAAGAACAAGAGAAGGGTCTATTATATGCGTATTTGCGCATATATAAGGTATTGAGGTTAGAGAATGATTTTCAAGCAGCTTTTTGAGCCTGTCTCCAGCACATACACCTACCTCGTGGGTTGCGAGCAAACAGGTCAGGCCATTTTGATTGATCCTGTTGTCTCGGTGATGGACCGCGACCTCGCCATATTGAATGAGCTCGGTTTAAAACTGGCCTACACCCTGGACACACACATTCATGCAGATCACATTACCGCTGCGCTTGAATTGAAACGAAAGGTAGGTAGCAAAATCGCAGCGCCTGCCTTTGACCGCCTGCCATGCGCTGACCATGCGATAGAGGAGGGGAAACCATTTGTTGTGGGCACTGTGCGAATTGATCCCCTGCACACACCTGGTCATACGGATGGTCACTTTTCTTATCACCTTGGAGAGCGGGTATTTACTGGCGATGCTTTGCTGATTGATGGTTGTGGCAGAACTGATTTTCAGAACGGGGATGCCCCCACATTGTATAAAAGTGTCAAAGAGAAACTTTTCCGCCTGCCAGAAGATACTTTGGTGTATCCCGGACACGATTATCAAAATCGACGTGTTTCTTCGATAGGGCAAGAGAAAAACCGAAACCCTCGCCTGGGTGAGCAAAAAACTCTTCAGGAGTTTATCGAGATCATGCGTAATCTGAATTTGCCTTATCCCAAATTTATTGATTATGCGGTGCCAGGCAATCGTCTGTGTGGGGTTTGTCCCAGCCATTTGCCTGAAGAGCTTGAAATCTATTGTCAACAGATTACAGAAAGTAAACAGGGGTGATTCAATGATTGACTTGTTCGTTGGTGGGTGTATTTGATATGAATTACCTTGTATGCTCTCGTTTTGCACTCTGATTTTTCACATCGAATGTTATTGAATCACGAATCCAGTCAACTTGTTCTAATCGATTATCAAGAAAAACTGATGCCGGCCATTCACCAGGCCGATGATGTTTATAAAAATGCCCTGATATTGGCCACCTTGGCCAAAAAGCTGCGTGTACCAGTTTTTGGTACCGAGCATATGCCCGACAAAATTGGTCCTTTTGTACCCGCTCTGGGTGCCCTGTGCAAAGCCACCATGCGCAAAACGCACTTCAGCGCTTGCCCGGAAGGTTTGCTTGATTTGTTAACCAGCAAGGCGCCCGCAGGCAATGCGCGCAGTTTACCGAAGCATTTGCAAAAGAATAATCAGGAATCGGAGAGATCCAGTATTGTCATTGCAGGTGTTGAGGCCCATGTTTGTTTACTCCAAACCGCGCTCGATTTATTGAATGAAGAAATGGAAGTCTGGGTGGTTACCGATGCTTGCGGCTCTAGAACCGAAAGAAATCGGGATGCAGCCTTTGATCGCTTGGCAGGTAATGGCGCCGAATTGGTAACTACTGAAATGGTGGTTTTTGAGTGGTTGGAAAGTGCAGAAAATGAGCATTTCAAATTTGCACTTGACCTCATTAAGTAATCAATTTAATTTCACGTTTGTGATTAATAATAAATTTAATTACAATCGGGCTTGTTAATGAATTTTTTGAAAAAGTAAAAAGTAAAAATGAAAAAACTAAACTTATCTGCTTTAAGTGCTTCTGAGCTTCAGCAATTGAAGTCAGACATTGAAAAAGAATTGAATGACCGCAGTTCCAAATTACAAGCCATTGAAGAAGTCAAGAAGCTAGCTGCTTCAAAAGGTTTGAAGCTCGAAGAGTTGTTTGCTGAACTGGGTGGATCCAAACCCAAAGGCAAACGTGAATTGGGCCCAGCGCCGGTGCGTTTCCGTCACCCACAAGATTCTTCACTCACTTGGTCCGGACGTGGCAAGCGCCCGAACTGGATGAAAGAAGCCATGGCCAAAGGCATGACGGAAGACCAAATGCGTGTCTGATGTTGTTGAGAACATAAAAAAGCCGCTGGCACTCACCAGCGGCTTTTTTATTGGGCACTTGGCTCGATTAGTTACTCGCCCAAGCCGCGAGCCAAATCTTTCTTCAAGTCAGCCACATCTTCCAGGCCAATCGCCAAACGAATAAGGCCTTGCTTGATGCCCGCTGCTTCGCGCGCTTCAGCACTGAGGCGCCCATGGGTTGTTGTGCCAGGGTGGGTAATGGTGGTTCGGGTGTCGCCCAGGTTGGCCGTAATCGACATCAGTTGACTGTTGTCGATCACATGCCAGGCCTTGGTGCGTGCGTCGTCCTCGTTGGCGGCTTTTACTTCAAACGACACAATTGCCCCCCCGGTTTTTTGTTGCCTCATGGCCAGTTCATGCTGCGGGTGGCTCTTCAGCCCCGGGTAGTATACTTTGCTCACGGCAGGGTGTGCTTCCAGCCAGGTGGCAATGTCGAGAGCCGCCGCCGACTGCGCCAGCATGCGAATATTCAGCGTTTCAAGGCCTTTGAGCAACACCCAGGCGTTGAAAGCAGACAACGTAGGACCCGCCGTGCGCAGCACGGGCAGAATCTTGTCTTTCAGCAAGTCCTTGGGACCGCAAATTGCACCCCCCAATACTCGGCCCTGACCATCGAGATATTTGGTCGCGGAGTGAATGATGATTTCAGTACCGAAATCGACCGGCTTTTGTAAAGCGGGTGTACAAAAGCAATTGTCCACGACGTTGTAAATGCCGTGTTTTTTTGCCAGATCGCTTAACCCCCTCATGTCAAGAATTTCGGTGAGCGGGTTCGACGGTGTTTCGCTGTAAAACAGTTTCGTGTTGGGTTTGATCGCCTTTTCCCAAGCTTCAATACTCGTACCGTCCACGAAGGTGGTTTCAATTCCAAAGCGGGCGAGAATATTCACGAACAGCTGCACAGTGGCGCCAAACAAAGCTTTTGAAGCAATGATATGGTCGCCGGCATTCAGCAAGCCCATACAAGCCGTGGTGATGGCCGCCATGCCGCTGGACGTGGCCAGGCAGTATTCCGTGTCTTCAAGCACAGCCAAGCGCTGTTCAAACATTTGCACGCTGGGGTTGGTAAAGCGCGCGTACACATTGCCTTCCTCGGTGCCCGCAAAGCGGGCAGCGGCTTGGGCCGCACTGTCAAACACGAAGCTTGATGTTAAAAACATCGCCTCCGAATGTTCGCCAAATTCAGTGCGGTGGCTGCCTGCCCGAATTGCTTTGGTAGCGGTGGCCCAGTCGGCCGGGTTTGCCTTGGGTTTGTTGTTGCTCATGATTGCAGTCCTTGCGCAATTCGAGTTTGTACAGTGTGCTTGCCCAATAAACTCATGACCTTGTCAATTGAAGGTGTTTGCGTAATGCCGGTCAACATCAAGCGCAGCGGCATTGCAAGCTTCGGCATTTTCAGGCCATGGTTTTTAATCGTGGTTTTCACCAAACCATTCAGTGCTTCCACGTTCCATTCCACGCCGTTCAGGCCCTCATTGAAATCGACCAGTGCCGCGCGTACACCTGCTTCGTTCAGTATGGGTGCCAGTTCGTCCGCGTTCACCTGTGGCACTTTGTAAAACAGCGCTGCCTCATCGCGCAATTGCACCAAGGTGGAAGCGCGCTCCAGCACCACATCCAGCACATCAGCCAATTTGGGACCCTCAGCTGTACTCACACCATCCTTTTCAAGGCGGGTTTGCAAATCCGACAGCAGCAGTTCTTTCGGGGCCTGTTTCATGTAGTGGGCATTCACCCACTTCAGCTTTTCCGGGTCAAATTGGGCGGCCGATTTCGACAGATTGGTCGAATCAAACCACTCGACCAATTGCTCACGGCTGAACAGTTCGTCGTCACCATGGCTCCAACCCAAACGGGCCAGATAATTGATCATGGCATCCGGCAAAAATCCTTCCTCGTGATATTGCACCACACTCACCGCACCGTGCCGCTTGGACAGCTTTTCGCCATCCGGCCCCAGAATCATGGGGATATGGCCATAAATGGGTTGCTCGCCGCCCAGTGCCTTCAAAATATTGATTTGGCGCGGGGTGTTGTTGATGTGGTCATCGCCGCGAATCACGTGCGTAATTTTCATTTCCCAATCATCGACCACCACACAAAAGTTGTACGTGGGCGTGCCATCCTGACGGGCGATAATCAGGTCGTCCATTTCCTCGTTGTTGATTGAAATGGGGCCTTTCACCAGGTCGTCCCAGCTCACTGCGCCGCTCAACGGGTTCTTGAAACGCACCACCGGCTTGACCCCCGCCGGTGGAGTGGGCAGCACTTTGCCTGCCTCGGGGCGCCAGGTGCCGTCATAACGAATACGTTGCCCATTTTCCCGTTGCTTTTCACGCATTTGATTCAATTCTTCTTGCGTACAGTAGCAAAGGTAGGCGTCGCCTTTTTCAAGCAGTTTGTCGATCATGGCCCGGTAGCGGTCCATGCGCTGCATTTGGAAAAACGGACCTTCATCATAATCCAGGTTCAACCAGGCCATGCCATCCATGATGGCCTGCACAGCCTCTGGTGTGGATCGTTCAACATCGGTGTCTTCCACACGAAGAATGAATTGCCCCTTGTGATGGCGGGCAAAAGCCCAGCTGTACAAGGCGGTTCTGGCACCACCCAAATGCAAATAGCCGGTTGGGCTAGGGGCAAAGCGGGTGCGGACTGTTTGATTTTGGCGATCTGTTGACATGGATTAGTGACTTTTTTTCAAAGAACTCATATTATAAGTTCAAGTAAATTCTTAGGTTGCGGCAATCAGTTATGGCAATACACAATTTCGACCGACGTTCATTCATCAAAGCAGTAAGCACTTTGGCTGTCATTGGCTCGGTAGAACCCTTTTTGAACCGGGGTGTATTCGCCGCGGGTTCCGATCTCGTCCCACCCCCTGATCTTTTCGATCCGGGCCTGGTTGACCTTACCTTTTGGCTGCAACCGCGCACACTTGAAATGGTACGCCCACAATCGGGCGAGCGCTTGAACATTACCTACTGGAAAGACGGACATCTTAACCCAATCGCCTATGAGCAGATTTGTGGTTTGCTTCGAGATGTGCAAGCAAATCAGGTTTTCCGCATGGACACCCAAATAATTGACACCCTCTGGGCTGCACAGGCTTTTGTGCGCCGTTACGGTTTTGTGGCTCCGGTTGAAATCACCTCTGGTTATCGCAGCCCGAAAACCAATGCGCGTCTCATTGAACAAGGTTTGCCAGCCGCCCGCAATTCCCTGCACTTGAAAGGTCAGGCCGTGGATTTTCGACTGCCAGGTCTTCATCCCAAAGTGCTGGGTGAACTGGTGGAGGGTTTCCGCGCAGGTGGTGTGGGCTTCTATTTCCGTGTGGGTTCAAAAGGTGGCTGGATTCACGCTGACACTGGTCCGGAGCGTGTCTGGCGTGGTTAAATAAGGCCATCTAAAAAAACAACAGTGCGAGGGTGGTTTTTTGGCAGTTTTCGGTCGCATTACAGGCAGTTTTGTAGCGGGCTTGGCTTTGTGCCTGTCGCTGGTTGCATGTGGCAAAGCGCCCAATAATCCTTATGTCGAAACTGCGGAAGACAAAAAGCAGAGCACCCTTTACACCGCCTTCACGGCGCGCCCCAAGCATCTTGACCCAGCCCAGTCCTATACCTCCGACGAAGCGGAATTCACCTACCAAATTTATGAGCCGCTGTTTCAATACCATTATTTGAAGCGTCCTTATCAACTCGAACCCCTGGCTGCGGCGGCCATGCCTGTACCTGTTTATCTGGATGAAGCAGGCAATGTGTTGCCCGACGATGCGCCCTTGGATGCCGTGAAAACCAGTGTTTACACGATCGAGCTAAAACGCGGCATTCAATATCAGCCGCACCCAGCATTCGCCAAGGATGCCCAAGGCAATTTCCTGTATCACCAGTTGGGCGACGATGCCCGCAAGTACAGCAGCCCTTTGCAGTTCGAGCAGCAGGGCACACGCGAGTTAACCGCACACGACTATGTGTATGAAATCAAGCGGCTTGCCAGCTCGCGGATCGTGTCCCCAATTCTTGGGCACATGGGCGACTACGTGCAAGGCTTGGGTGAGTTGTCAAAAACCCTGCAAGAACACGACAAAGCGCTGAAAGAGAAAATTCAGAAAGAAACTGGTAGCGCTTTTCCGCCCGCCACGGCTGATTTGCCCTGGCTTGATTTGCGCCAATTCGATTTGCCCGGTGCCAAGGCGCTGGATGACCACACGCTCGAAATCCGCGTAAACGGCAAGTACCCCCAGTTTATTTACTGGTTGGCGATGCCGTTTTTTGCGCCCATCCCTTGGGAGGCTGATGCGTTTTACAGCCAAAAAGGTTTTGTAGAAAACAACCTGGTGCTGGATTGGTGGCCCGTGGGCACTGGCGCGTACATGCTGACCGAAAACGACCCGAATTCCCGAATGGTGTTGTCGCGTAACCCGAACCATCGCGGTGAGCCGTATCCTTCAGAAGGTGAGCCTGGCGACGAGGCCAAAGGCTTGTTGGCCGATGCCGGCAAAACAATGCCCTTCATTGATCGTGTGGTGTTCACCCGCGAGAAGGAGGGCATACCTTATTGGAACAAGTTTTTGCAGGGGTATTACGATACTTCCGGTGTCAGTGCGGACACGTTTGATCAGGCAATTCGTGCCAGTGCCGACGGGGATGCAGCCTTGACGCCAGAAATGGCTGAGAAAGGTATTCGACTGGAAACTTCATTGTCCACCAGCATGTTTTACCTGGGCTTTAATTGGCTAGACCCGGTGGTCGGACCAGGAAAGTCAGACGAAGAGGCGCGTCGCGCCAGGTTGCTGCGCCAAGCCATTGCAATTGCGATGGACTGGGAGGAATTTTCGCAAATTTTCACCAATGGTCGAGCGGTGCCTGCCCACGGCCCAATACCGCCTGGCCTGTTTGGTTACGAGGAAGGTGAAGCAGGTTACAACAGGCAGGTGTACAACATTGTTGACGGCGCGCCGGTACGCAAGCCGGTTGAAGACGCCTTGGCCTTGCTGAAACAGGCTGGTTACGACAACGGAATCGATCCGAAAACCGGACAACCTTTGACCTTGGCGCTCGATACGACGGGTGGTGGTCCGGGTGACAAAGCGCGCTTTGACTGGTATCGCAAACAGTTCGCAAAGCTGAATATTCAATTAGATATTCGTGCCACCGACTGGAACCGTTTTCAGGAAAAAATCCGAAAGGGAAATGCACAAATTTTCTTCCTGGGCTGGAACGCCGATTACCCCGATCCGGAAAACTTTTTGTTTTTGCTTTATGGCCCAAACAGCCGTGCAAAAACTGCAGGTGAAAATGCCTCGAACTATTCCAACGCACAGTATGACGCCATGTTTGAGCGCATGAAAACCATGCCCAACAATGAGGAGCGTGCTGCGATTATTTCGCAGATGACCGATCTGGTCCAAGACGACGTGCCTTGGTTGTTCGCATTCGTACCGCAACAGTTTGGATTGATTCACGAATGGTACGGCAACGTGAAACCCAATGATCTGGCTCGCAACAGCATCAAATACAAAACGATCGACAGCGCCAAACGTGACCAGGCCCGAAAAGAATGGAATCAGCCCGAGTGGTGGCCAATTCCAGTGTTGATGATCTCACTGGCCTTGTTCATTTGGCCCGCTTGGGCCGCCTGGAAGCGCCGTGAGCGGGCCATGGGTATTCGTGAAGATTTGGCAGTGACTGTGGCAAACCGCACAGGGGGCAAGCGCTGATGGGTAACTATTTGCTGCGCCGTGTGCTGTATGGCCTGTTGGTGTTGTTGGGGGTGAACCTGATCACCTTTGTGCTGTTTTTTCAAGTGAACAGCCCCGATGATATGGCCCGTTTGGCATTGGGTGGCAAGCGGGTTGCGCAAGAATCGATTGAGCAATGGAAGCGTGAGAAAGGGTACGACTTGCCCTTGCTGATCAACAGCGAAGCGCAAGGCACAGGCACACTCACCGAGACCATTTTCTTTCAGAAGTCGGTGCCCATGTTTGTAGGCGAGTTTGGCAGCTCTGACGATGGTCGAAACATCGCCAATGAAATTGTGAAGCGTGCAGGGCCCAGCCTGGCTTTGGCAGTTCCAGTGTTTGTACTGGGTTTGTTCCTGAATATTGTGCTGTCCCTGCTGCTGACCTTTTTCCGGGGCACTTATCTGGATTTGACCGGTGTGGTGCTGTGCGTCCTGGCCATGTCCATTTCCGGTTTGTTTTACATCATTGGCGGGCAGTACCTGTTCTCTAAAACATTGGCACTGGTTCCAATCTCGGGCTATGACTCGGGCGTGGATGCGTGGCGCTTTTTGATATTGCCGGTCATCATTGGCGTGGTCAGTGGTTTGGGTGGCGGTACGCGCTGGTACCGCACCATTTTCCTCGAGGAGATCAATAAAGACTATGTCCGCACCGCACGCGCCAAGGGATTGTCTGAAGTTCAGGTGCTTGGGCGCCATGTGTTGCGCAATGGTCTCATTCCGATTTTGACTGGTTCGGTCACGGTCATTCCTCTGCTGTTTATGGGTTCGCTGATTTCTGAATCTTTCTTCGGCATCCCGGGCTTGGGCAGCTACACCATCGAAGCCATTCAGTCCCAGGATTTTGCAATAGTGCGGGCCATGGTGTTCATTGGTTCGGTGCTTTATTTGGTGGGTTTGATTTTGACTGACATTGCTTACACCATCGCGGACCCTCGGGTTCGCCTGGCTTAAGGAGAGCGGTCGATGATGCCCACTCTTCTGCTAACGGATGTACTGATCTGGCTGCTGGTTTTTGGCGTGTTGGCGTATGTCCGCAGTGTGCTGAAAAACCCGCTTTCCCGCGCTTCCTGGGGCTTGGTGTTTCAGTCGAAAATTGCCAGCGCCAGTTTGGTGGTGCTGTTGTTGGCGGTGGTCATCACTCTGTTGGACAGTGTGCACCTGCGCCTGAATTCTGAACAGCAAAGCCGATACGCCAGCCCGATTATTTCCGTGCTTGATTTGGCTTTGGGGCCCTTGGCCTATCAGCGCGAGAAATCGTACTCAGCACCTCTGGCCACTCGCGCCCTGAGCAAGGAAAGCATGGAGGTAAATGGCAAGCCCGTTCGTGATTATGCGCGTTTGCAGTTTGGTGGCGCACATTTGAGCGATGAAAGCATGAAAGGGCAAGATTTGCTCAAGCGAGCTTATCAGGGTGCCTTGGGTGGTGCAGTGCTGTGGGCATTTTTCCTGGCAGCCTTGTGGATCATTCGCAGGGCCATTGCACAGGCGGATCATCAAAACAGCATTACCGTGTTCACGGGCAGTGGTGCCTACCAGGCAGTGGTGTGGACTCTGTTCGTGCTCTGTATTGTGGGTGGCGTGGTATGGAAGTGGGCTGAAGCCTACCACGTGCTGGGTACCGACAAAGTGGGAGTGGATGTATTTTACATTGCGCTGAAAGGCTTGCGCACCGCCATGCTGATCGGGTTACTGACTACTTTGCTTACCCTGCCGGTGGGTATCGCCATGGGCTTGGCCGCAGGTTACTTCCGTGGTTGGGTCGATGATGTCATTCAATACATCTATACCACGTTGAATTCGATTCCATCCGTGTTGCTGATTGCTGCCACGGTGCTGATGCTGCAAGTGGCGCTTGACGCCAATCCAGATGCTTTTGCCTCGTCGGTTGAGAAGGCCGACCTTCGTCTGTTTTTCCTGTGTGCCATCTTGGGTTTGACCAGCTGGACCGGCCTTGCCAGATTGATTCGTGGTGAAGTGTTGAAAATGCGTGAGCAGGACTACATTCTGGCCGCCCGAGCCAGTGGCGTGTCCAGCGCAAAAATTCTGTTCTCGCATTTGTTGCCCAATCTGATGCACCTGATCTTGATTGCCATGGTGATGGACTTTTCAGGACTGGTGTTGGCCGAGGCGGTGCTTAGTTATGTCGGCGTGGGTGTGGACCCGAGTACATTCAGTTATGGCACCATGATTAATGCAGCGCGGCTTGAGCTAAGCCGTGAGCCTATTGTGTGGTGGAGCCTTGTGGCTGCATTCGTATTCATGTTGTTGTTGGTGCTTTCAGCCAACCTGTTTGCCGATGCCGTGCGCGATGCATTTGATCCGCGTGCGCGCCAGTTGAAACAATCTTTGGTAAGGGTGTAAGCGTATGAGTTTGCTCGACATCCATGGACTAACGACTCGCTTGGCCAGTGAGGCGGGTTGGGTGCACGCGCTCGACGATATTTCTCTGGCCATTGAAAAGGGACAAACCTTCGCCTTGGTGGGTGAATCAGGTTGCGGCAAGTCAATGACAGCGCTCAGTATTGCCCGCTTGCTGCCAGACAGTGGAGCAATTGTTGCCGGGCAGGTGAAGTTGAACGACAGTGGCGCCGGTGCTGACAGCACCGATGTGCTAAGGATCAGCGAAACCGCGATGCGCACCCTGCGCGGAAAGCGCATCGCCATGATTTTTCAGGAGCCCGGTACAAGCCTGAACCCGGTGATGACTGTGGGCGATCAGCTCTGCGAGATCATCTGTTTGCACACGGGTGCCAGCAGGTCTCAGGCCTTGAATGAAGCTGAAGAGTGGCTGGGCAGGGTGGGTATTCCAGAGCCCAAAAAGCGCTTGCAGCAGTACCCCTTCGAAATGTCGGGTGGGCAAAAACAGCGAGTCATGATTGCCATGGCCCTGAGTGTCAAGCCTGACTTGCTGATTGCGGACGAACCCACCACCGCACTGGATGTGTCCATTCAGGCGCAAGTACTGGATTTGTTGAAAACTCTGCAGCGAGAGCAGGGCATGGCCATGTTGCTGATTACGCACGACTTGGCGATTGTTAAACAAATGGCGGACACGGTGGGGCTGATGTACGCTGGCCAACTCGTTGAGAAAGCAAGCACTGCTGAATTTTTTGCGGCTCCACGCCATCCTTACGCACATGCACTGGTGAAGTCTTTGCCCAGTCAGGCCCAGCGTGGGCAAGCTTTGTACGCGCTGGAAGGACGTGTACCATCTTTGGTGAATCCCAAACCAGGTTGCCGGTTTGCTGCCCGTTGTATACATGCGCAGGACACATGCAGCCAAGGCACGCCGCAATTGCTTCAAGCCACCGAGACGCATTCAGTTCGATGTTTCTACCATGCTGATTTGTCATTCTCCAAGCCGGATTCAGGCGACCTGGACAAAGCCATCGGTGTTTCTGGAGGCGCTGCCCCACGTGTCGTATTAAAAACCGTGTCCTTGTCGGTGGCTTATCCTGAGAAGGGTGGTTTTCTGCGGAAGCGCTTCAAACCTGTTTTGAACAAACTCGACATCACCTTGCTACAGGGTCGTACCGTGGCCTTGGTGGGAGAGTCGGGGTCGGGTAAAACCACGGCAGCCCGCGCCTTGCTCGGATTGTTGGGCAGCAATGCGAAAGTGGACGGCGATGTGCTGATGGACAGCAGACCGCTTCGCCAGTGGGCAGAGCGTGGACCGAACGGCTGGCGTTCTAAAATTCAGTTTGTATTCCAGGATCCCTTCGCTTCGCTGAATCCACGCCATCGCATTGCTGAAATCCTGGAGGAGCCTTTGCTGAGTTTGCGCCCTGAGATGGACTCCGTAGCTCGCAAGGCCCGAGTATTGAAAGTGATTGACCAAGTCAGCATTCCAGAGGAGGCCCTGGCCCGTTTTCCGCATGAATTCTCGGGAGGTCAACGCCAGAGAATTGCGATTGCCCGTGCCCTGGTTTCAGAGCCCAAGATATTGATTTGTGATGAACCCACTTCTGCGCTGGATGTGTCGGTCCAGGCTCAAATCTTGAATTTGCTGAAACGCTTGCAGACAGAAACGGGTGTGGCCATGTTGTTCATTACTCATAACCTGGCAGTGGTTCAGTATCTGGCAGATGAAGTGGTCGTATTAAGGCATGGGGATGTGGTCGAGCGTGGCTCTGCCGAGCAGTTGTTCGCCAACCCTCAACATGCATATACCCGTCAATTGATTGATGCAGCCCCGGTATTGTGACTCGTCAGGATTCCCAATTGCCTGGCTTTGGGGCGTGTGGAATGTTCAACTTCATACCAGGTTTGATAAGTTTTTTCTTGCTCAGGCCGTTGAGTCTTTGTAAAGATTTCACACTCACATCAAAGCGTTGGGCAATTTCTCCCAAGGTATCCCCTTTTTGTACCGTGTAACTGCGTTGGGTTTTTGGGGGCTTGTACTGTTTCAGGCTGGCCTGGATTTTTGCGCTGTATTCAACTGGCACCAGCAAGGTATTGCTGTGAGCGGCGTACAAAACCGGTTGATTCAAACCTGGATTCAGTTTGCGAATCAGTTCCAGTTCGACGCCTGCCAAACGAGCAATTTCGCGAAGATCGACATCCGAGTTACGTTTTATTTCAGCAAAGTAAGGCTTGTTTGGAAACTTGGGTAAATCCAGGCCAAAGCGTTCGGGGCTTTGAATCAGGTTTTTAAGCGCTTGAAGTTTGGGAATGTAGTGCCGTGTTTCAAGGGGTAATTCAAGGTTGTCCAAAGTGGGTTCCAGACCGGCTTCCTGCGCTTTTTTGACGGCACGAAGCACCGAACCCTCGCCCCAGTTATAAGAAAGCAAAGCCAGGTGCCAGTCGCCATGCATGTCATAAAGATAGGTAAGGTAGTCCAGTGCAGCGCGGGTAGAGGCCAATAAATCCCGTCTTTCATCAACCCACTTGTTTTGTTTCAAGTCAAACTGACGTCCCGTACTGGGAATAAACTGCCACAACCCTTCTGCAGCGGAAGGAGAGCGAGCGTGGGGATTGAACTGGCTTTCAATGAAAGGCAAGATCGCCAACTCGGAGGGCATGCCGCGTTTGGCACATTCTTGGGCAATGAAATAAATATAGGGCTCAGACCGCTGCAACATGCTCTTTACCATGCGCTTGTTTTTCAGCAAGGCGCGTTCTCGCACTTTGACTGCCTGAGTTTCCAGATCGGGTATTGAAAATCCTTTTCGAATGTCAGCCCACACATCGCCGGGCTCTTCTGAAAAGTCCAAGGTTACTAGGTCATGGGGCCCGGACATTTTCAATTCAAGCCCCGGGTTTGGCGCTACCAGGCCGAACATCTGTACCTCCTCGTTGCCGGCATTCAGTGCTAATTCTGACTGCTGCGCATTGCCCCATGCCTGATTGGGCGTCGCCACAATCCACGCCAAAATCGCAAATATTGCCCGATAACGGCCAATACTGGCCACCGTGGCAAGTTGCTTGATTCCATTTTTGAATGAGTCAGGCTGCAAAGGATTGGGTTGCCGGGCAGGGCAAAGAGCAAAATGAAAGTGCATCCTATGTTGAACTTATGTGTAGGTCAATCGAGAGTTGACCCATGCCCCAGCCCGAGTGATACCCCTTGAATTATTTCAAATCAGTATTTTTGTAAAAAAATGTTAACTGGTGATTGCGATTAGAAGTGGTCTTTTGCTTCACGTATTTGTTTGAATTCAATGGGATTTTCAGCATTGATAAACAAATTGCTGAGCCGCTCAACACCCAGTGTTGTCGGAATAGTGCTTAAGCCTTGCTCCCGAATTCTTCGGACTTCAATTTCTCGTGCTTCAATATTTTTGGAGTCGGGTGAATAGGCCCTGGCGAATCTTATGTTCGATTCAGTGTATTCATGTGCACAGAACACACGGGTATTGGCCGGGAATTGATTGAGTTTTTGAAGGGATTCAAACATTTGTTGGGCACTGCCTTCAAACAGCCGTCCGCAACCTCCAGAGAACAGGGTGTCGCCCGGAAACATCCAGACTTCGTCACTCTTCATGGTGTCTTTCAACTCAATCACGTAGGCCAGGTGGTCCACCGTGTGGCCGGGTACTTCAAATACCCGAGCGATCAGGCAATGCACATCCACCATGTCACCTTCGCGTACGGGGCGGTTGACCTGTGCAACCCGTCCACTCGCCGGGCCATACACAGGAAGGTTTTTACCAGCTTTGCTCAACAGTGCGTCGATTCCACCCACGTGGTCCATGTGATGATGGGTGACCAAAATACCGCTAAGATGGAAGCCATGTGAATCCAGAAAATCTTGAACTGACTTACTGCAACCCGGGTCTACCACCATGCAGGCCTTGCTGGGTTCATGAACAATCGCCCACAGGTAGTTGTCCTGAAAGGCCGGGATACCGTAGACCGACCAATTCGAAACTTGAGAAGACTTGAATGATTCCATCTGAACCCCTGAACGACTTGAGTACGCAACAAGCCCAAATGTTAGCACTCGATGCCTGGTTGAATACGCCAGCGGGCCGGTACTTTACAAGCCGCGAGCAGGCCTGGATTGATTCAGTGGTTCCTGATCTGTTCGGTTTCCGGGCTGTGCAATTGGGCACTCGGCTCGTGGATGGTTTGAAAGAAAGCCGGATACCCCACAAGGCCTATGTGCAGCAGGGCTTGGTGGCCAGTAAACCCGATGGTGTGGAAGTGATCACGCCCGATTGTTTTGCCGAGTTTGAAGAATTGCCTTTCGAGAGCCAGTCGCTGGACATGATTGTGCTGCCCCATGTGCTTGAATTCTCTGAGGATCCGCACCAGCTGTTGCGGGAGGTTGAGCGCGTGTTGATGCCTGAGGGAAGGGTAGTAATCACCGGTTTCAATCCAATGTCGCTGTGGGGCCTGCGCCATGCAGCGCTAAAACGTTGGGCACCTGTGTGGCCAGAAGGTTGTGAGCCTATCCATTTAAGCCGTTTGAAAGACTGGTTGAAACTGTTGTCCTGCGAACCTGAGTTTGGTCGGTTTGGTTGTTACCGTTTCCCGGCATTCACCGAAAGGGGTTTAAGTCGAATGGGCTTCATGGAGCATGCGGGTGATCGCTGGTGGCCTGTATGTGGCGCTGTCTATTTTGTTTGTGCAGTCAAAAGAGTGCGCGGCATGCGCTTGATTGGCCCGGCATTCAAAGACAAAAAGGTATCTGCACGCCAACTAAAACCCGTGGCCAATAAGGCGCTGAATAAAACACCTACAATAGGCGACCGTGGATAAGGCCAACAGGATCGAATTGTGACTGAACAAAGAATTGCCAACGTCGTGATGTATGCCGACGGGGCTTGCAAGGGTAACCCGGGGCCTGGCGGCTGGGGGGTGTTCCTGCAATCGGGTGATCATGCCAAAGAATTGTGTGGTGGTGAATTGAACACCACCAACAACCGCATGGAATTGACTGCTGTCATCGAAGGGTTGAATGCTTTAAAAAAGCGTTGCAGTATCGACGTGTACACCGATTCGCAGTACGTGCGTAAAGGTGTACTGGAGTGGATGCCAAAGTGGAAGATGAACGGCTGGAAAACATCGGACAAGAAACCGGTGAAGAATGCCGATTTGTGGCAAATACTTGATGAAGCCAGCGTACGGCACTTGGTGCGATGGCATTGGGTGAAGGGCCATTCTGGCAACCCTGGCAACGAAAAGGCGGATGCCCTTGCAAACCTGGGCGTAGAAAAGGCGATGAAACAATGAGATATGTAGTACTGGATACAGAAACAACCGGCCTTGAAGTCAGGCAGGGCCACCGCATCATCGAAATTGGTTGCATTGAGGTCAATGGTCGGCAGGTGACCGACCATCATTTTCACCAGTACATCAATCCGGAGCGCGAGGTTGATGAGGGTGCATTCCAGGTGCACGGAATTTCCGATGAAATGTTGGCAGACAAGCCGAAATTCAAGCAAATTGCCAAAGACTTTCTTGATTTTGTGCAGGGCAGTACCCTGATCATTCACAACGCATCATTTGATATTGGCTTTCTGGATGGTGAACTTGAACGCTTGGGCTTGGGCAAGATGGCCGACTATGTCGAAGGCGTGATTGATTCACTGGGCATGGCGCGTGAAATGTTTCCGGGCAAACGCAACAACCTGGATGCGTTGTGCGACCGGCTGGGTGTCAACAATGCTCACCGCCAGTTGCACGGGGCGCTGCTGGACTCGCAAATTCTGGCGGAAGTCTATTTGGCGATGACCCGCGGGCAGGATAGCCTGGTGATCGATCTGAATGCGCATCACGACGACGATGGTGTAGAACGAATCAAACTGGGTGCTTTGAATCTGCCAGAGCCTGAACCCAGCGAAGAGGAGCTGGCCTTGCATGTGGCTTACCTTGCAGACATCGAGAAAGCGGCGAAAGCCCCTAGCGTATGGAGCAAAATCAGCCAGCCAGCTGACGAACAAGCGGTTTAAGGAGGTTTGCCATGAAAAAGGCAATTGCATGGGGTTTGGGTATTGTGGTGGGCGTGCCAGTGGTATTGGCGGCTACCGCAGCAATCTTGGTGAATACCATTGACCAGCAGGCCTTGCTGAACAAAGCCACTGCGGTTGTCAAAGAAAAGCAGCAACGTGACTTGGCCTTCACCGGCCCTGTTCAGCTCAAGTGGTTCCCGTCAATTGGTGCCGATTTGACGGGTGTCACCCTTTCTGAATTCCAAAGTACCGATCAATTTTTGAAGGCTGACAAAGTCAGTATTTCACTGGCCTTGTTGCCGCTGCTAAGTTCAGAGGTGGTGGTTGACGCGGTACAAGCCAGTGGTGTCACCGTGAATGTGGTGAAAAATGCCGATGGCAAGTTCAACTTTGATGATTTGAGCAATCCTGAGAATAAAGATGTATCCCAAGCTGAGCCTGAGCCAAATCCACAAGCCGATCAGCAGGCACTGAATTTTTCAGTGGATTCGGTTGCGCTTGAAAACCTGAATGTGACTTACGTCGACAAGCAGACGGGCCTGGAGGCCTCACTGAACAACTTCGCCATGCAAAGTGGTCGTATAGAGCCAGGTGTACCTACTGAGATTGAGTTGAACGGCAATGTGAAGGCCAACAAGCCGCAAGCCGATTTGAACATCAACTTGAATACCCGCCTTGAGTTTGGATTGGGTGAAAATCTGTATGCGAACTTTGAGAACCTGAAGTTTGCTGTGTTGGGCCAACTGGATCAGCAACAGGCCGATGTGAATGTGCAGGCCAGTACCCTGAATGTGAACCCGAATACCTTGGAGTTGAAAGCACAGTCGCTGGATGCCAAAGCCAAAGGCCAACTTCCGAACGTAGGTGCATTCGACGTCAGCCTGAGCTCGCCTTCTCTCGAACTCAGCGACACTGTGGCGCGTGGTGAGGCATTTAACTTCAAGGCTGACTTGAAGCAGCCCACGCGCAGTATCAATGCCACACTCGATTTAACCGGTTTGCAGGGCAACTTGAAGCAGGCGGTGTCTGCTGCCTTGACCACCACCCTGAACATGGTGGAAGGCGAGCGCACCGTGAATTTGCAGCTGGCCAGCCCCATGAGCTTGAACATGAAAAGCCAATTGATTGAGTTGGCAGCTTTGACAGGTCAACTGGATGTGAAAGACCCGGCATTACCAAAAAAACAGGCCAGCATGCCTTTGGCAGGGCGCTTGGCGGTGAACAACACGGAAAAAACTGCTGAGCTGGATTTGAACTCGAAATTTGAGGCCACCAGTTTTGATTTGAAAGCGGCCGTGAAGAATTTTGCCAAACCGGCGATCACCGCTGTATTGAATGCCGACAAGCTGGACATTGATGCCTTGCTGCCACCCAAGAAAAACACAGGCACCGAGACCACGGCAAGTTCGGGTGAGCAAGCCAAAGACACGCCTGTTGACCTGAGCCCGTTGCGTCACTTGAATCTGGATGTGACCGCCAACATTGGCGAACTGAAAGTGTCGAATATTCAAGCCCAGCAATTGAAAACAAAGGCAGTGGCGCGAGGTGGCAAGCTGACGATCTCGCCGCTGGATGCAAAACTGTACGGAGGTTCGACCACAGGTTTAATCACAGCGGATGCGAATACTCAAACCGTGACCGTGAACCAGAACATGACCAGCGTACAAATTCAACCAGTGATCAAGGCGCTGCTGGACAAAGACATGTTGGAAGGCAAAGGCAATGTGGGTATCAATATTCGAACCACAGGCAATACGGTGAATCAGATGAAAGCGGCTTTGGATGGCAAGGTTTCGGTGAGTCTTCAAGATGGTGCCATCAAAGGGATCAACCTGGCCGAGAGGTTCAGAAATGCAAAGTCGCTGTTAAGCAGTGGCAGTAACTCCACTCAAAAAACCGACACCACCCAGAAAACCGATTTCAGCTCAATGGCAGTCAGTTTTGACATTGCCAATGGCGTGGCCACTTCGAATGATTTGAATGTGATGGCTCCGCTGTTTCGAATTGGAGGTGCTGGGCAGGTGAATCTGGTCAAGAACAGCCTGGATTATCTGGCGCGAGCCTCAATCGTAGCCACCAGCACAGGGCAGGGCGGTAAAACGCTGGATTCTGGCTTGAATGGGGTCACCGTACCCGTTCGTTTGTACGGTCCGTTCACCGGGGTGCAATGGGAATTGCAGTTCAAGGATTTGGCCAAAGAAGCGGCCAAAGCCAAATTGCAGCCCAAAATTGATGAGAAAAAAGAAGAGTTGAAGGGCAAGGCTGAGGAAAAGGTAAAAGATGCATTGAAAGGTTTCCTCAATCGCTGAGTTGCGCCGACAAACCAACAAAAAAAGGGGGGGCATGGGGCTAAGTGCTTTGTGAGCCAATAGTTTGCTAACATCAAGGCAAATTATTTCTACAACGGTGCCCCTGTGTCTGAACCCGCTGACTTGCCAGTCATTGAGCTAAGTTACGCCATTGAGCTTTTGTCCAAAAAGCTCGAAATTCAGTCCGCCGAAGCTGAACAGTTAATTCGACTGGCAAAGCTGGTGCGCTTGCCTCGCGGCCAAACTTTGTTTGAACAAGGTCAGCCTAGCCATCATTTTTATCTCCTGTTGCAAGGTCAGTTAAAAGGGCAGCGTTTTCGCCCTGATGGTTTTCAAGACTTGACCCTTTCTTTTTTCCCGGGAGAAATGATCGGCGAGCTTGGTTTTTTTGATCAAGCCCCACGCACACTTTCAATCTCTGCTCGCAGAGACAGCGTATTACTTGAAATCGACCAAACTGCGCTCGAGAAGTTTGGTGAGTTCAGTCGCTCGGTTTATCACCACCTGATCCGAATGCTGGTATCCCGTTTCAAGCGTGAACTTGGCTACAGTGGCCCCTTGAAGCAACACCAGTTCATTTTGTTTCAATCGTTTGTTCGCCCCGAGGGTTTGGGCACCCAGGCGGTTGAAGGCTTTCAGTCCGCCATGGCCCGGCATTGTGAGTTGCGACGCTGGAAACAGCTTGGTGAAGTAACCCCGCCGAGTTCTGTCAGTGCCAAAGACTGGGTGGTTGAAATGATTGAGACAGAACCTCTGGAAGCATTGGACGATCGTCTGATTGAAGAACTTGATTGCATGGTGGTCATGCTTTGCGCAAGCACCTTGAACGATTCGCGCAGTTGCGAGTTGCTGAAAGCGCAGTTGAAAAGCGCCGACGACGATTTGCCGGTTTGGTTTGTACTGGTGCATGAAGCGGCTTGGGTTGAGCAATCGGTGGTGGAGAGAATACGAAGTACTTTTGGCGGCGGTTTCAAGCTGTTGCATGTACGGCGTGGTCACCACTCTGACAACGCGCGCGTGGCACGGCATGTTTTGGGCCTCACCCTGGGCTTGGTACTGGGTGGTGGCGGTGCCCGTGGATTTGCACATGCCGGCTTTTTTCAGGCCCTCGAAGAGGCAGGTGTTGTAGTCGACTCAGTCGGCGGCACCTCCATGGGGGCTTTGGTGGGCGCACTCATTTCCTCCGGGCGCTCAGCGGCAGAGGTTAGCAAGGCGCTCGCCATCAGTTTCAAGAAAGGTTTGCCATTCAAACTGACAGACTACTGGATACCCAAACATGGCTTTGTGAAAAGCAAGGCTGTCGACGAGGTGTATCAAAAAGCATTTGGTGATTCGTTAATTGAGGACCAGCCGATTCCGTTTTTCGCCATCAGTTGCAATTTGACGACGGGTAACCAGTTCCTGTTTGAACAAGGCCCGTTGTGGAAGGCTGTGCGCGCCAGTACTTCCATCCCGGTATTTTTTGAGCCATTCATGGCGGGCAGGCAGGTCATGGTGGATGGCGCCTTGGTGAACAACGTACCGGTCGATTGCATGCGTGCCCGTGGTGCACGAAAAATTCTGACTGTCGATGTGGGTCTTGAAGAAGACATCACCGCGCACATGGTCAATGACAGCAGTGTACAAATGCCCACCATGATGAAATCGCTCATGCGCGTCATAGAACTGGGTGGTATTGAGAAGTCACGGCAGGCCAAAGTGATCAGTGACCTGTATGTTCAACCCTCCATTGAAAAAATCGGATTGATGGAGTTTGAGCGAAGAGAAGAGATCGTTGCCTTGGGTTACGAGGCAGGGCGTCAGGCAATTCCGGATATACTGGGCTTGCTTCACAAAACTACATAACAACGCAGTCGTCATTCTTACGAGGCTTTGATGCAAAAACACTCTACGGTAGAGGTGTTGGGTTGCAGCGGCAGTATCGGTATTCCCGGACAAGGAACAACTAGCTTTCTGATCGACAGCGATATTTTGATCGATGCGGGCACAGGCCTGTGCGAACTTGATTTCGCCCGTCTCGAGCAAATTGAGCATGTATTGATTACCCATTCCCACCTGGACCACATTTGCGGTCTGCCCTTTTTGATCGACACGGTGGGTGTGGGGCGCAAACGCCCACTGCGTGTTTACGCCACCCTCCCCACAATCAGGGCCTTGCAGCAACATATTTTCAATGAGGAAATATGGCCTGATTTCTCGAAAATTCCTACGGCAGAGAACCCGGTTCTGGAATATGTAGAGATACAACCGGAACAGGAACTGCTGTTCGGAGAACGCCGAATTACCACAGTGGAGGTGGATCACACCGTTCCAGCCGTGGGTGTTTTTTTGATTACACCCACCGGGGGTTGGTGCTTCTCCGGAGATACGCACCAAACAGACCGGTTATTCACTCTTATCAACCAGGCAAAAAAAGGTAGATTATTTCTTTATCGAGGCTGCTTTTCCTGACAAAGAAAAATGGCTTGCAGATTTGGCCAAGCATTTGTGTCCAAGTTTGTTGTTTGGTGAGCTTCAAAAATTAAACGCAGCATGTGAAATCTGGATTAGTCACCTAAAACCCAGAGAGCACGACCAGATTCAAAAAGAGTTACAGCAGTATCCGGGAAGCCAGCCGCTGCGCATTCTATCGGCCGGAATGATTTTTAACATTTAACGGTTACACCACATTTCTATGAAATTCAAACTTTCCGCAGTCGCCTGTGCAGTGGTGCTGTTGGTCAATTCGCATTTGCAGTTCGCACATGCGCAAACCCCGGCTGAAAGCACGTCAAGTTCCATGTCCAGTGGCGACGAATATCAGGAACCCAGTTTTACAGTATCTGGTTTTGAAGTGGTGGGCCCCGAACTGGTGCCTCGTGCGCAGGTGATGTCTGTACTGGGCGGCTTTTCAGGCCGGGAAATTACTTTTTCCGATTTGCGAACTGCCACATCCGCTGTTGAGCAATTGCACGCCGAGGCGGGTTATGAAGTGGTTCGCGTACTGATTCCTGAACAGGAAATCAAGCCTGGCGAACGGCTTAAACTGCAAATTGTTGACGCGCGGCTGGATGTGATCACCGTGGCTGGTAATGACTATTTCACCGCGGAGTCGATTCAGGAAAGCCTGGTGGTGCTGAAACCGGGTGCCTTGATCAACACCGTGGACATGGATAAAAACCTGCGTTTGATCAATGACAACCCGGCGAAAATTGTGCGGGTACGCCTGGAGCCGAGTAACAAACCGGGCCTGGTGGATGCCAAAGTGCAGGTGTCGGATCAAAACCCTCTGGCAGCGTACCTGACACTGGACAATTCGGGTACCAATGCCACGGGTGATTTTCGGATGGGTTTGGCCCTGCAACACAACAATGCGTTCAACAGGGGGCACATGGCCTCGTTTCAATACGTGACTTCGCCTGGGCGGTGGTCAGATGTTGAAGTGTTTGCACTGAATTACAAAGTACCGTTCTACAGCGTGAGTTCCATGCTTGAAATGGCCTACAGCGACTCGAATGTAGATGCAGGCAACCTCAGCGTCGGAGCCAGTACCGTGTCGGTAGCCGGCGCCGGTACCACAGCTGCGATTCGTTGGGTGAAGCTGCTGGATCGTTTGGGCGGGTTCGACGCACGGCTTACCTTTTCTCACGAAATCAAGGAATTTGTGAGTCAAGTTCAATTGAACGGTTTTGGCCCAAGTTTGGTGCCTGAGCTGGAGAGCAGACCCGTTGGCGTGTCGTATTCACTCTCCGAGGCATTTGATTCTCGGCAACGTGCTTTTCAGATTGGATATTTCAAAAATTACGTCACGGGTGGCAACAATTCGACCGCCCAGTACCAAATGACCAACCCGGCTGCTGAAGCCAATTTCGACGTGATTCGAGCCAATGCGAGTTGGTCAGAGCAGGTCATGCCCGGCTGGCGCCTGACTGCGCAGCTGGATGCGCAACACACCGATTACTCACTGATTCCCGGTGAACAATTTGGTGCGGGGGGAGTGTATTCAGTGCGCGGTTTCGAGGAACGGGTGATTTCCGCAGACCGGGGAACCCGACAGTCACTTGAATTGATGGGGCCGAACGTCAGCAAAAGTTTCGGCAACTTGTTTGAACGTTTGCAGTTTGTCGGTTTTGTTGATGCGGCGCAGTTGAAATTCAACAACCCTGTGTTTGGCTCCCCAGTTGAGCCGCACCTCATGTCTTATGGTGTGGGTGCCCGTTTTGCCTTCTCGCCCAAGCATCAATTCCGAGTTGACCTGGCCAAGGTTGTGTCAGGTGTGCCTATTCAACCGCATGGTGACGTCATGTTGCACGTCACATTTGCCACTTCTCTGTAAGGAAAGACACCATGAAATCCAATCGTCTTTCGAGCCTTGGTGCAAATACACAGTTTCGGCGTAAAGCGGTGGCCTTGGGTGTTGCCATGGCCATAGCCAGTTCGGCTTATGCCAATCCCACTGGAATGTCGGTGGTTGCAGGGCAGGCCACCGCGCAAACCATGGGTAATCTGATGCAAATTACCAATACGCCAGGTGCCATTTTGAATTGGCAACAGTTCAATATTGATGTTGGGCAAACCACTCAGTTTATTCAACAGAATGCGGCCAGCCAGGTTTTTAACCGCGTTACCGGTGGTGATGTGTCCCAAATTCTTGGCACGTTGCAAAGCAACGGGCAAGTATTTTTGATCAACCCGGCGGGCGTGTTTTTTGGTCAGGGCGCTGTGGTGGATACCGCAGGCTTTTTGGCCAGTACACTCGCAGCGTCTGACACCGATTTGTTGAACGGACATTTGCGTTTCAAGGATTCCACGGGAACAGCGGGCAACATCGTCAACCAGGGCTCATTGACCACGCATTCGGGTGGCTCCATTGTTCTATTGGCCCCCAGTATTGAAAACAGCGGCATTATTCATGCCGATGGCGAGGTTTTGTTGGCTGCTGGTCATAGTGTGACCATTGTGGACATGAAGCATCCCACCATTGGTTTGACCGTTGCTTCCAAGAGCGGCGACAAAGCTGTGAACCTGGGTCAAATCATCAGTAAAAATGCCTCCCTGTTTTCGCACTTGATCAAAAACAGCGGTGTGGTTGAAGCCACCGGCGCCCAGGTGGGCGAGGGCGGTGTTGTTCGGTTCATCGCCCAAGGCGATGCATTGGTGGGTGGGCAGGTTCTTGCCGAAAGTACCCAGGGCCAAGGTGGTGAAATTGACATCACCGGCCAACGCGTGGCGGTGCTGAGCGGTGCCCGCATTTCTGCGGATGGCGCCACAGGCGGCGGCACAGTGCATGTGGGCGGTGGCTGGAAAGGGCAAGATGACAGCTTGGCGAATTCGCAGCAAACGGTGGTGCAGGCCAATACGCATATTTCTGCGAATGCCACAGTCAACGGCAACGGTGGTGAGGTGGTGGTGTGGGCCGACGGGCACACGGCCGTTGATTCTGAAGTGCAAGCCAAGGGTGGCGCACTGGGGGGAAATGGTGGTCGGGTAGAAACCTCGGGCAAGCAAAGCCTGGCAGTGAATGTGGCTGCGAACACCTCGGCAGCCAAGGGTGAGGCAGGGCAGTGGTTGATTGATCCCGCCAATTTGACGATTGTGGATCAAATTCCTCAAGGTGGTTTTAATCTGGAGAACAGCTCTCAAAGCCCGTTTTTTTCTACTGACGATATCTCGTCAACCTTCTCGCCGACTGAGTCATTTCTCTTGAACAGTACCGTAGTGGATGGTTTGGAAAACAACGGTTTTGTACAAATTTATACCACTGGTACGCAACCAGGCGACGGTAATTTGACCATTGCTGCGCCCATTTTGATTGATCAAAACAACTCTCAATTCACTGGAATTAATCCAGAACTGTTTTTGGAAGCCAAGGGCGAAATCAATATTGATGCTGCCGTGGGTCTGATGCCCGGCCAGCTGGCCTTTGAAGGTTTTGATTTGTTCCTGAGTTATGACATCGCCAAACCGGTGTATGTGGATGCTCCGCTTTACTTGGGTAACAGTGGCAACTTGATTTTGTCACCTTACGATGTTGGTACAGCCTTGCCCACCAACACCACGGGTCAGTTGCCACTCGACGGCGTGAATTTGTTGTCGGGAATGAACACAGGCTCAAGCAGCCCTTTGGCACTCAACCGAATCACTGTAACCAGCGCAGTGGCCACGGATCCGATGACCCAGCAAAGTTATATTGTCAGTCCGGAGAAAACAGTAAAACTCAATGTACTAGGTGCAAACCTTCAGGTGAATCAATTAAGCCTGTTTGGAAGTGAGGTAACCCCTGCCACTGACATTCGCGTTGGCGTAGACAATTTTGAGTTGCCAACACCCATTCAAGGGAATTTGCAGTACAACTCTCTGGACGCGAATAGCTTGACCGTAGAGGCAGGCAGTAATGTGTCAACTTTCACGCTATTTGATCCGGAATTGTCATTTGATTTAAATCCAAATACCAGTTTGAATCGCCTGATCTCCAGTGGTACGGTCAATTTCAACGGTGGCTTCAACGACATTGTCGAGATTGACACCAATGCAGGTACTTTGAATTTTTCAAACAGCGCCGGCAGCAGCAGTTCTCCTTTTGGCTTCTACCAAATTGGCGATATTGATGCAGGTACGGGTAGCACCATTAACCTGGTGGGCTCCAGTTTGTACTATCAGAAAGCAATCCTCAACGGCACATTCAACATGATGTCCAACGAGTTTGGCTCATCCTCTTTCCTGAGTGCGATTGATACTGATTTAAACGGAAGTTTCAACTTTGGCCCGGGTTTCAACAACGCCAGTTTCCAGGCGTTGGGCATGGGCGCCAATTCGAGAATTAACCTGTCAGCAGGTTCTTTTCTTGAATTAGGGCGTGCTTTCAATTCTTCATCTTCAGGACCAAGTGTTACTCCCATGGTTCCGGAAAAGCAGCCTGGTGCCTATATTTCCAGTACCCAAGGACAGTTTGTGGCCCAACAGGGTGCGCGTATTGTCATGAACGGCGCCGCCACGGATGACTTTATTCACTCCATGCCGCCGCTGCAAACCAGCGAGTCTTCAAGCTTTTCCTCTGGAGGGGCAGTAGTTGACATCACCGGCCTGGATGGGCGTCTGGAGGCACCGGTGACCATTGAAGTCAATGGTTTCTTGAATTCCATCCAAACCAGCACCGAGAACTTCGACCTCAACTCAGAGGTCAGCATGTCAACTCCCATCAACACCATGGTGATTCAGTCTGCAAACATTCAAGTCAACGCCGGAGGCGACGGACGCTCTCTCAGAATCGGCGAGGTACAGTTCTCGCAGCCGCTGAATACCGATTTTGAACCTGTTGTTGATCTGGATTTCAACGGCTCGCTTACCGTAAACAGTGGCCGCGTGCGCCTGGAGGGCAAGAACCTGTCCACCGTAGACGGTACCCTGAATGTGAACGGTGCAAATTCCACCCTGGCCTTGTCCGGCAATTTCACTTCTGCAGATTTGTACGATGTAAACCGCAGCAATGGCGGTCGCCTTGCAGCCGAGGGCGTTTGGGACAACAGTCTGGTTAACTCCGGCAACGCTGCAACTTCAGCGCCGCTGAGCAAAGGGAATATTTTGGTTGGCGATGATTTGGTGGTCACCGGTGGTTTACTGACCAGTGCTGGCACCAGCAATTCAATCAATATTGCGCCGGACAGTTTTCTGGAGTTGCGTAACACCGAGGTAAGCACAACCATCAATGTATCGCCAACCGGCGTGGTCTTGTTGGCCACCCAAGATGGAAATGGCGCACCAGTCACGCCCGCTGTATTGAGTGGAGCCACGATCAATATGGGCGGCGATGCATTCCTGATTGTGGAAACAGATGCTCAGGGTGTGGCCAATTTGAATGGCACCGCAACCATCAGTTCAGGTGCACAAGGTAACTTGATTATTGCGGGCCGACGAGCGTATGACCCAATGGCCACGGATTCGATTCCAGATTCAATGACCCTGAATGTTGGCAGCGGTATTCGTTTGAATGTCACGGGCAATGCCGCCAGTTTGCCCCCGGCTTTGCAGCTGTTTTATGGTGCGTCGACACCGCAAGCGCGCCCTGTGTTCCTGGTAGGCCAACTGACACCCGAAGCCGTTGCTTTGGCAGAGTATGAGGATTTTGACGGTTTCTCCACGCCCGTCACCACTGTGTTGAGCGGATTTGCCAATCCGTCTTTTGTGATTGATGGCAACCCCGACCCTTTGTCCGATGGCTTGAGCTGTTCAGTGTCTGATTTCTGTGTGAAATTCGATGTGGCACAAAACGTCAATTATGCTGGGATGGTCATGACTTCATTGGGTGCTCCCACACCCACATTGACCAACAGCGGCGTGGCATTTGCGCCTGGGGCGAATTTGACTGGCCTGCAGTATGCCTTTCAAAGTATTGATGAAATTCAATTCATGATGGGTTTGAATATCTTGACTGCTGCAGATATTCAAAGTGGCAGACGAATTGTCAATGGTGCTTCTTCCACGGTTCGTTTGGGTGCAAACCAATCCAATGAAACCATCAGCAACAACATTGAGAACAACGGTTTGCTTGAGCTTCAGGGGAATTACACATTCAGTGGATTGCTTTCTGGCACAGGCACTTTGAACAACAGTGGTGTTCTGGCCTTGAACAACAACACGGGTAGTGTGATTCAAAACAACATCATCAACAGCGGCACCATTAATAATTCCGGCACCTACACACTGGCCAGTGTTGTGTCCGGTACGGGTTTGTTCAACAACACCGGCGCACTGAATATAACCGGGTCGGGCCTGTTTGGTAACAGCATTGTCAATGGTGGATCATCAGGTGTACTCGCATTTTCCGGTGGACCCACTCAGGACATCTATTTTGGTGGTAATTTCCAGAACAGCTCGTCAGTCCTGTTCGATGGGGCTTTGTACACTTTTGATACAGGTTACAGTCAATCCGCAGGCAATCTCACTGTCCAGCCAGGCACTCAATTGGTGGGCAATATCAACATCAATGGTGGTGCCCTGCGTGGATTTGCAAATATCACGGGTAATTTGAATGCACAGGGTGGTCGAATTGTGCCGGGCGCATCTCCCGGCTTGATGACCGTGAGTGGTGACTTGAACCTGGATGCGAACAGCATTGTCGACATTGAGATTGCAAGTAATGGAGGCGTGCAGGGTACCGATTTTGACTGCATCATTGTGCAAGGCAATGCCAACCTGGCGGGTCAATTGAATTTGATTGATATTTCAGGTGGTACGCTGGTTGCAGGCAGTCAATACGCTTTCCTGGAGGCCAATACCATCAATGGAACGTTTGGCGGTATTGCCAGCTCTCCTGCGAGTTCAGCATACACATTCTCTTCACCAGTGATTGCGAACACCACGAATGGTCAGCAGTTACCCATTCAGCAAATGAGTACTTCAACAGTGGCTGTAAGTTCACCGCCACCTGTCACACCTCAGCCTACATCGCCCACAAGTCCAACCTCGTTGACACAGAGCACGGGTACAAATAGCACTGCGGTAGGTCAAAACCTCAATCAGGCATTTACACCCACGTCGACCTCATCGACATCAACAACTTCGTCCGGCACCAGTGGCACGCAAAGTACCTCCACGCAGCAAGAGGAGCAAGCTGTCGAGGTGGCGAATCAAAATACTGCCGGTACCACAATCTCTCAGCAGTCCAATGACATTGAGTTGAAGACCACACAAAGTGATCCTCAGCGGGCTTCGGCGGTGTGCAAATGAGGACCAACAACATGCGCAAACTATTGGCCTTGGGTTTTCTCGCTTTGAGCTTTGTTGACACCAACATGGCGTTGGCTCAAAACATTCAACCGAAAGACCTTGCCGCTCCTGCGGGAGCACAATCGGCCAGCCAGCCTGCCAAACCGGTGGTGGGTACTATCAAAGTAGTGACTGGCTTGGTCAATTTACAAACTGCGGAGGGCAAGAATAAATTCGCCAGTGCGGGCACCAAGTTGAATGTGGGCGATGTCATCAACACACAGGCAAAAAGCACCACGGTGCTGGAGTTTGTGGACACCACGCAGGTGGCATTGCGCCCAAATACGCGCTTTGTGGTTGAAAACTATGAATATCAACCCGAGCAACCCATAGCCGACAAAGCCGAATTCAAACTCGTCAAAGGGGGGTTGCGCACACTCACTGGGTTGATTGGCAAACGTGGCAGTGCAGACGCTTTTTCAATGAAAAGTGAAACAGCCACGATTGGTATCCGGGGAACTGACTTCACGGCCCGAATTTGTAAAGGCAATGAATGTACTCGCCTGGCCAAGGGCGAGTCTGACAAAGCCACCGCCACAAATACTTCCACGGCTGATGTGGCGGGGCGTATTTCCCAACTGACTGGCGAATTATTTGCGGTGTCGGTTGAGGGCAAGCGACGCGCTTTGCAAAAAGGATCAGCTGTATTTGCGGGAGAAACCATCGATGTGTCGGAAGGTGGGTTTGCCGTGCTCAGTATGGCCGATTCCACCCGCCTCACTCTGCCAGGCGGCAGCTCCATGCAAGTGGCAGCCTATCGATACGCACCCGCTTCACCACAAACCTCAGTGGCCTCGTTCAAGTTGCTCAAAGGGGCGGTGCGTGCGGTAACCGGTGCCATTGCCAAAGCCGAACCCAACAACGTGAAGTTTTTTACTGAAACCGCGACGGTGGGTATTCGAGGCACAGCAATTGATATCTCATGTACATCAGTGAATGGTGGCTTAGTGGTGTGCTCGGGCGGAGCCAACCTGACGGTTGAGCTTCGTGACGGGCAAATTATTGTCACTTCGGGCAATTTAAATTCAGTGATCAATGCAGGGCAATCGGCGGTTATTCCTGCGGGCAACGTGAATATTCAAGTCATCAATTCATTGGCCAATGTGCTGGGCAATGTGCCCAATGCCGGCCCACTACCTGAAACCACGCCTGCAAACTTTGAAACCCTATCGTCTACGCCGGTTCAGTCATTGACGCAGGGTGGTGGTTCTTCAGATGAGGGTTCTCAACTGTTTGTTGCTGTGAACGACGGCACCATCGTCATTACCAACTCCAATCAGGCTCCGCTTGAAGTCAATCGGGGTGAGGGTGCCTTTGTACAAACATTGAGTAACCTGCCTCCGCAATTGCTGACTGCACCGCCCGATGTCATTGTTCAAGACATCACCTTGTCTGCCCCGCCATTCTCGGCACCGCAGTGTGCGCCTTGATGGTAGTTG
>NZ_LUJK01000015.1 GCF_001601825.1 Limnobacter sp. CACIAM 66H1
GGTGGTGAAGACCGCCTGACAGAAACCGTGACTTTGAACTTTGCCGAGTTCAGCTATGTGTACGTGCCACAGAAGAAAGACGGTGGCCCCGAAGGCAAGGTTGAAGCCACATTCAATATTGCAACCAACTCCGAGAAGTAATCGGACAGCCAGGAAACACAATGTCGAAAGTCGATATGTTCCTGGCCCTGGATGGTTCCCGCCAAGGGGCCATCCAAGGGGAAAGCCAGGTCAGTGGTCATGTGGGTGAAATAGAAATCGCCGGTTGGTCTTGGGGCATGTCCCAGCAAGTCCATTCATCATCGCAACTAGCATCCAAAGCCTCGGTGCGTACTTTGAGCGTGCAAAAGGCGATCGACAGTTCGACCACCGCAATCATGAGTGCCTTGAAATCTGCAGAACTGCTGAGCAAAGTGGTACTCACTTGTCGCGACCCTGGTGGCCTTGCAACCATTGATTACTTGCGTATAACTTTGCGCAAGGCGCGTATT
Organism: Limnobacter sp. CACIAM 66H1; assembly: GCF_001601825.1. GTDB lineage: Bacteria > Pseudomonadota > Gammaproteobacteria > Burkholderiales > Burkholderiaceae_B > Limnobacter. The sequence goes on from NZ_LUJK01000015.1 coordinate 492, forward strand.
TGCGATTATGAAATCACAGGCAGTGCAAGCGATGGCCGGCAGGTCGGGGAGTCATTCTCGATTGCATTCAAGGAAATCGAAGTCGTGTATACCCCCAAGTCGGCAGCCAATTTAAAGGCAGGTGCCTGCACTTACATTGACGTGTATGAGTAAGTCTAGGGACGCGCTGCAACCAGCCTTGCTGGATCGTCTTCAGGATGACGAGCCCGCCCTTCAAACTGAATCTGCCAATCGCCGCTTCATTACCAAAGAGGCGCTGCGTCAGCTGGTGCTGCGCGATCTCGAGCAGTTGCTGAACGCAACCCGTGTTCTTGACAGCAAGTGTCTTGAGGGTCAGCGGCAATTGAATGAGTCTGTGCTGGCTTATGGCATGCCCCCGGTGGCCGGAAAAATTGCGTCCATGATCGATGTCAAAGATTTTGAACGAACCGTGGCCAATCTTATTCGGCGGTTCGAACCGCGAATCGATGGAAGTTCATTGAAAGTAACGGCGGAAACCCAACAAGGCCTGATGCATTTGCACAATGTAATTGGCCTGCGTATTTCCGGTTTGTTGTGGGCTCAACCCTACCCAATCGAATTGATGTTGCGCACTGAAGTGGATCTTGAAACCGGCAAGGTGCTGTTGTTGCCGCTCTCCGGCTTCTGAGTAACAGGTATCACCTCCATATGGACCCTCGTTTACTTCAGTTTTATATTCAGGAGCTTGCTCACGTGCGCGACACGGGTGCCGAGTTCGCTGCACGTTTTCCTAAAGTTGCGTCGCGCCTTGCGATGGATGCAACCGAGGTACAAGACCCCTATGTAGAAAGATTGCTGGAGGGGTTTGCTTTCTTGACTGCCCGGGTTCAGCTTCGCTTGAACGAGGAGTTTCCGCGGTTTACCGAGCAATTGCTCAACTGCATCAGCCCGAATTTTTTAGCCCCTGTGCCCGCCATGGGGGTGGTGCAACTCAATCCCAATCACAGCGATGTTGCCCTGAAAAAAGGCATTTCGCTTTCAGCCGGCACCGTGCTGCAAAGCCAGGTGGCCAAGGGCATCAACACGCCCTGCAAGTTCAGGGTTGGGCACAGTTTAACCTTGTGGCCCTTGGTCATTCAGGCCATTGAACACGGCCCTTTCAAGGCCCATGTGCCAACCATGCGGGGTGGCAAGCAGCCACGGTCAGCTTTGCTGGTCACCATCGAGAATTCAACGCACTCTGCATTGTCCCAACTGCCATTGGATGAACTCGATTTTCATGTCAGTTGTGGTGATGAATACGCCTACGCACTCCTTGAAAGGTTGTGTCATCAAACTGTCTCGGTTGGCATTCGTGCACCTGAACAAGTCGATTGGAAATGGTTACCTCTTCCGTGTGTTGCTGCTTTGGGGCTTGATGATTCCGAGGCACTGCTCCCGGTCCATTCAAACCAGTTCAGTGGCATGCGTTTGTTGCAGGAGTTTTTTGCGTTTCCGGCCCGATTTCTGTTTTTCCGTGTTCAAGGTTTAAGGCGTTTTCTGGCCAGTTGCCAGCATTCCACATTTCAGCTGGCCTTCTGTTTTGCCGAGCCAAATACCGAGCTAGACCGTGTGGTGGGAGTGGATTCATTGGCCTTGAATTGCACCCCTGTGGTCAATTTGTTTGAACAGAATTGCGACCGCGTGTTGCTGGATGAACGTTTGCATGAAGTGCAAGTGCAGCCCAATCGCAGCAAGCCACACGATTTTGAAGTGCACTCGGTGCTGGGCGTGCAGGGGTATGGACAAAACAAGGTGCAGGAATTGCCGCCCTTGTATGCGGTGTCGACCCAAGCCAACACCCATAACGATTGTGAGACCCCCAGATTCGTACACCGGCGTGTGCCCACTTTGCTGTCAGAAAAACAAGTGCGCGAGGGTGGTCGTTCTTCTTACTCAGGCAGTGATGTCTACCTTGGCCTGACCTTGCCCACTGGTGAACTCATTCAAACACACGGTTTTGAACAGCTTGCGGTGCGGGCCTTGTGTACCAATCGGGATTTGCCCCTGCTGATGCCCGTGGGGCAAGGGCCGACAGACCTGGCCTGGCCCGGTAACTTGCCCCTTCACTCCATTCTCTTTTTGCGCGGCCCCAGCCGTCCGAAGGCGGCCATGTATGGCGGGCAAAGTTGCTGGCAGTTGATCGAGCATTTGTCACTGAACTACCTTGGCTTAATCGATCAAGATGCCCTGGCCTTGGGGCAGCTTTTGGCCTTGCACGCCGACCCTGCGCAGCAGGCTCATCAACACATGGCCAGGGCGATTTTGGCAGTTGAATCGCAGCCACTGGTGTCGCGTGTTGTGCGCCAAGGCAGGCCAGCTGTGGTGCGTGGCTTGCTGGTTACGCTCACACTGGATGAACTGGCCTTGCAGGGCACGGGTGCCCTGGTGCTGGGCAGTGTGCTGGCCTTCTACCTTGCAAGCCATGTGTCGGTGAATTCATTTGTGCAAACCCGGGTGCGTCTGCACAGCACGGGTGCAGTATTTGATTTTCCTGCACGGTCGGGCAACCGGCCTTTGTTGTAGCAGGGCTTGTGCAAATGAGCGCGCTCAAGCCACCTGCCCCGAATTTTTTTGCCTTGCTGCGGCAAATTGAACATGCCCATTCGGGCAAGCCTTTGCTTGGAAAATCATTGCGCCTGCGTGATGACCCTGTGCGTTTGGGGCAGCGACCCTACCTTGATTTCGCCACGCAAGATTTCAAACGCGAAGACACCATTGTGGCTGGGCGTTTGGGTGCGATTCCAAAGTTGTACATCCAGAATTTCGGTTTGTTGGGCCCCAACGGCGCCTTGCCACTGCATTACACAGAACATGCCTACACGCGGATTCACCAGTGGAACGACCCCACATTCGCCGAGTTTCTGGATATCTTTCACCATAGGGCTTATTTGTTGTTTTACAGGGCATGGGCCGAGTCGCAACCCCACATTGCCTATCACCGCCACACGTTCAATCCGTTTGCGCAGCATTTGAATAGTTTGGTGGGCCATGGTGCATCATCCAGCTGGGGGCGCGAGGCCTTGCCTACTCATTTTCGCGCCAGTCTGGCAGCGCATTTCACCCGGCGAAGCAAAACACAAGAAGGCCTGGCCAAAAGCCTGTCGGCCTTGACTGGTTTGCCGGTGCAAATTTTTCCTTTTCAGGCGCAATGGCTGCAATTGCCTGTGCAGGCTGGCCCACAAGTGCTTGGGGGTGGGACCATGCTTGGCAGCAGGGTGTGGTGCGCGCAAAGCAAAATAAAAATTGAGATTGGCCCCATGGCCTACAACGCTTACCAACAACTGTTGCCCGCCACCGAAGGCCGCAAGCGCCTTGTGCAGGCAGCCCATGCCTACCTGGGGCTTGAGTTTGATTGTGAATTTGCACTTCGAATCAGCCCTGACCAAATTCCGCAAGCTTGCCTTGACGGCACAGCCCAGCTGGGGCGCACGGCATGGCTGGGTGAACTACAGCGGCACAAACGTGCGCAACAGCCGACCACCGTTCGCATGAAATGTCCTGCGGTTCCCACTCATTCTTCCTTGTCTCGGAGTTCAGCATGAGCAATATCAGCCGTGTTTCGCTGTTTGCCAAATTAAATCCCATTGCATTCAAATCTGTTGAAGGTGCCACCGTGCTGTGCAAATTGCGCAGTAATCCATATGTTGAACTGGTGCATTGGGTGGCCCAAATTCTTCAGCAGGATGACAGCGATTGGCACCACATTCTTCGCCATTTTGATCTGGATGCAAACGCTGTACTTGTGGATGTGCAGCGCGCCCTTGAGCGTCAGCCCGGCGGTGCGCAAGCTATTTCCGATTTGTCTGAGCATGTGACCAATGCCGTAGAAAGGGCCTGGGTTTATGCCTCACTGATGTTTGGCGCACAGAAAGTACGCACGGGTCATGTGTTGGTGGCCTTGTTGAAAACAGATTTTCTGTTGCATGAACTACTGAAAATTTCATCCCGCTTCAAACAGATTCCAGAGGCTGCGCTCAGTGAAAACTTTGCACAACTGGTGGCAAACTCCGCCGAGCAGTCTTTGTTGGCTGCCGAGGTGCCATCGGGTGCACTGCCCGGGCAGGCCAGTGGAGCCATGCCTGCTGCTCAATTGGGCGGCGAAGAGGCTTTGACGCGCTACACCGTGGACCTGACCGACAAAGCGCGCAAGGGTGAAATAGACCCTGTGTGCGGTCGTGAACTGGAGGTGAGACAGATCATCGATATTTTGCTGCGTCGTCGTCAAAACAACCCCTTGATTACCGGTGAAGCGGGGGTGGGCAAAACTGCGGTGGTCGAAGGGTTTGCCTTGCAGGTGGTGGCAGGTGATGTGCCACCGGCACTGCGAGGGGTGCGAATATTAACCCTCGACCTGGGTTTGTTGCAGGCTGGTGCTTCCATGAAAGGCGAATTCGAACAGCGGCTACGCCAGGTGATTGATGAAATTCAGGCCAGCGAGCAAAGCACCATTTTATTCATCGATGAGGTGCACACCTTGGTGGGTGCAGGCGGCAATCAGGGCACTGGTGATGCCGCCAATTTGCTCAAACCCGCCTTGGCGCGTGGCACGCTCCGCACGATTGGCGCCACAACCTGGACTGAATACAAAAAATACATTGAGAAAGACCCCGCACTGACGCGGCGTTTTCAGGTGGTGCAGGTGGATGAGCCTTGCGAGGCCAAGGCCATCGACATGTTGCGTGGTTTGGCCGCGGCCATGCAGGTACACCATGGGGTTTGGCTGCTTGATGAAGCAGTGCAGGCGGCGGTGCGTTTGTCACACCGTTACATTCCTGCGCGGCAGTTGCCAGACAAGGCGATCAGTCTGCTCGACACCGCATGCGCACGCGTGGCTGTTTCCCAGCACGCCACACCTGCACCCATCGAGTCGGTTCAAAAGCGGTTGACTGCTTTGCGTGTTGAGCGACAGGCGATTGAAAAGGAAGCAGCATTTGGGCGTGAGCACGCAGCACGGATGGGTGAAATTGAAGAAGCATCGATCAGGCTGACTGAGGAATTGGAGAAGTTGCAATCGCAATGGCAAGACGAAAAGCGGGCACTGGATTCCCTGCTGGCTTTGCGCCGTGCCGTTGATCGAACAGATGCCAATGAAACTAGCAGTGGGCAGGCATTGTCCAATCTTGGGCAATTGAAGGCGCTGGAATGCGAGATCAAGGCGCTGCAAGGCGAAGCACCCATGATTCACCCACAGGTGGATGCGCAGTGCGTGGCGGCCGTGGTGGCCGACTGGACGGGTATTCCCGTTGGGCGCATGGTGCGCAATGAAATTGAAAACGTGCTGAGCCTGAGTAGCGCGCTGGGTGCACGTATTGTGGGCCAGTCGCATGCGCTGGAGACCATTTCGCGTCGAATTCAAACCAGTCGCGCCGGTCTGGATGACCCGAACAAACCGGTGGGCGTGTTCTTGTTGGCGGGTACTTCGGGCGTGGGCAAAACAGAAACCGCGTTGGCCCTGGCCGAGAACCTGTACGGTGGTGAGCACAATGTGATCACCATCAATATGAGTGAATACCAAGAGGCGCACACCGTGTCTTCACTGAAAGGCGCGCCACCCGGTTATGTGGGGTATGGCGAAGGCGGTGTGTTGACCGAGGCTGTGCGCCGAAAGCCCTACAGCGTGGTGTTGCTCGATGAGGTCGAGAAAGCCCACCCCGATGTGCACGAGCTGTTTTTTCAGGTGTTTGACAAAGGCTGGATGGAGGACGGCGAAGGACGTCGAATTGATTTTCGAAACACCCTGATTTTGTTGACCACGAATGTGGGCACCCCTGAATTAATGGCGCTTTGCAAAGCGGGTTTGCACGCCGGAGAAATGCCTGAACCCGAGGAACTTGTGAAGGCCCTGCGTGCACCCATGTTGCAAGTGTTTCCACCTGCCTTGTTGGGGCGGCTGGAAGTGGTGCCGTATTACCCGCTTTCCAGTGGCATGCTGGCCAATATCGTCCGCTTGCAGTTAAGCCGCATTCAGCAACGCATTGCTTCTACACACCGAATGGCGGTTCAAATTGATCCTTCCGTGATTGATCGGATTGTAGCCCGTTGCAATGAGGCTGACTCGGGCGGGCGCATGGTCGGCACCATTTTGAGCAACACTTTGTTGCCCACAGTGAGCCGTCAATTGTTGCAGGCCACCCTGCTGGGCAAATCAGTCAACACATTGAATATCAGCACCGATGGCCACGAGTTCACGTACCAGTACGACTAAAACGACCACAATAAAACTGCCGTGTTCAACGTTGCCGCAGTTGCCCGGCCGGCGAAGTGCACTGCAAACTTTGTTGGGCCTGGCGGGTATGGTGTCAGTGCCGCCTTTGGTTTTTCGCTTGCCACCCACCCAGGCTGGCAGCCTGCCAAGCGATTCCGCTGCGCCCTACACGCACAGGCTGGCTTTGTTGATCGGCAATGGTGATTACCCGGTTCCGCACGATTTGCCGCCCATTCACAAGAATGTGATGGATCTTGGCGAGGCCTTGGCCTTTCGGGGTTTTGATGTCACCCAGGCCATGAACCTGGATGAAAGCAGCCTGCAAACCACGGTGAACGAATTTGTAAAACGGGTTGAGCAAGCACCCCCGAATGCGGTCACTCTGTTTTATTACGCAGGCCACGGTTTGCAGGTGGACTCCAACAATTTGTTGTTGGGCTCGGGGGCGAACCCCACGGCACCTCGCCGTGATTTACTGGCGCGCTCCCTGGTGCTTCAGCAAACCTTGCTGGCTGCACTGCCACCCAGGCCGCAGGCCTTGAACATCACGGTGATAGACGCATGTCGAACCGATTTGCGCCATGCCTTGGGCGATGGCGAGGGTCTGAATCAGGTGGAAGCGCCTTTGGGCAGCTTGGTGTGTTTTTCAACAGGGGCTGGCAAACCTGCCGTGTCTCCGGCCAGTGCGGATCAAAACACTTTTTACACGGGTGCTTTGGTGAAACTGCTTAGGGAGTCGGCAGCGCACATCACTTTTAATGATCTGTTCCGGATGGTGAAGCAGGACGTAGAGAACACCATGCTGAAGCACCCCCTTGCTGCAATTCGACGTTTGGCTCAAACCCCGTTCATCGCTGACAATGCCCGTGCGCAGGTTCCGTTGGCGGTGCATCTTTCGGCACTCCCGGGCGTTTCTGCGCCTCCGCCCATGTTGCCTCAGGAAGAGGCTGATTGGAATGCAATCCAGTCAACACAGTGGCCTGTTGATCTGCTTCGCTTGTGTCAGGCTTTTCTGGCGTCTTACCCGAACAGTATCCAGGCAAGGTCTGTCATGGTTTATCAGGCCGGTGCCCAGCAGGCCTTGAGTGTGTTGCGACACAAAGAGGTCAAGCTGTTTAGAACCAGTTTTGTGCTTCCCCAGTCAATGCCCTCCGAGTTACTGGTTGATGCGACCGCCGATCTGGTTCGGGCCGCACGGGGTGACAAAGATGCAGCAGCCCGCATTGCCCGTTTGCACCGCGAGATGGATGCTGAGCAAGGTCAACTTCGTTACGTGGGTTGGTTGCAGTATGCGGGCGGTTTGGGAAACGGCATTGCAAGCTACGAGCTGGCGCTGTACTACCGTGAGGCTGCTCAGCCCTTGTTGGCGGCTCAAGCCGAGGCCCGCGCCAGGCACCTGGGTTATACGCCACCCCGTGCCTTGGGGCATGCGCGTAAATAGGCTGCCCTTTACAGCTTATTTTGAGGTTTCAATTGCCTTACAAAGATTCACAATGTTTGTAAGTGAAAAAGGAACCTGAAAATGATCCGCCTTGTTTTTAACTGGATTGCCCTGGCTTTGTCTGCTGGTTTGCTGATGGCTTGCAACCCGCGCACCAATTTGAATGAAGACAACTTGCTCAAAGGCGCAAGGGCTGAAACTTTCATTTTGAGCCACGGTGCCCTGTGCGCGCGTTTGCCCAGTCCGGAAGCAATCGAGCAGTACGCCCGTGACCAGGTGCCTGCCAACAGCGCATTGGCCCGCGAGGTCAAGGCTTGGGATTTGTCGGGTTTACTGGATATTTTTCAAACCCGGGATGGCCGCTGGGTGATCATGCCCTCCAGCGGTTTGAAAAAACTGGAAGGTGTTCATTTCAGGCAAGGCCCTCAGGGTGACAACGAAGCCTTGTGTTTTGGTCGCCTGTGGGTTGAAAAAACAGTCGACTATATTCAAAACAAGCCATTTGGCCAGGAAGACGCGGTTTCAGCGCGTTTCGAAGCCAGCTTGAAAGACGCCCACATGTTGAACCACTTCAAGAACCTGAAGGTCGAGTCGTTCGACCCCTCTGTGTTTACCTTGAGTACGGGCACTGCAATCGCGGGTACATTGCAGCCCAGCTTTGTGATTGAAATGGCCCTTCGCCCCACTCACACAGGTTGGTACCTGGCCAAGAACGGGGCGAACTAGGCCTGCATCAGCGGGTTTTAGCCCAGTGCGTTTACGATGGCATCGCCCAAGGTTCTGGTGGTGCCTTTTCCCTTCAGGTCACCTGTCAATACGGCCGGGTCACCGCTTTCCAGCACGTGTTCAATGGCAGCGAGAATTTGGTCATGGGCCAGCTGGTAGCGGGTTTGGCGACCCGCTGCCACCACTGCCGGGCTATCTCCCAGAAACTGGATCATCAGGGCGGCCGACCAAATCATGGCGATCGGGTTGGCAATCCCTTTGCCAGCGATGTCTGGCGCTGAACCATGCACGGGCTCAAACAGCGACGGGAACGTGCGGTCCGGATTCAAGTTGGCGGAGGGAGCCAGGCCAATCGTGCCAGTGCAGGCTGGCCCCAGGTCGCTGAGAATGTCGCCGAACAGGTTGCTGGCTACGACCACATCAAAACGCTCGGGTTGCATCACGAACCGGGCGGCCAGAATGTCCACATGTTGTTTGTCGTAGGTCACCTCTGGGTAGCCTTTGGCCATGTGGTCCACGCGCTCATCCCAGTAGGGCATGCTGATTGCAATGCCGTTGCTTTTGGTGGCGGCAGTCAATTTCTTGCGAGGCCGGTTTTGCGCCATTTCAAATGCAAACTTCAGCACACGGTCGACACCGTGGCGGGTGAACACACTTTCCTGCAGCACAATTTCACGGTCAGTGCCTTCGAACATGCGGCCACCCACCGCCGAGTATTCGCCTTCGGTATTTTCCCGAACCACCACGAAATCGATGTCTCCGGGTTTTTTGTTGGCCAAGGGGCAGGGTGCGCCAGGCAATAATTTCACCGGGCGCAAGTTCACATACTGGTCAAATTCACGTCGGTATCGCAGCAGCGAGCCCCACAGGGAAATGTGATCGGGAACCAGGTGGGGCATGCCCACCGCGCCGAACAAAATGGCCTCGCAGGCCTCAAGTTGGGGCTTCCAGTCCTCGGGCATCATGCTGCCGTGTTTCAGGTAGTAATTGCAGTGTGCCCAGTCTTTGTGATGCAACTCCAGCGTGATGCCATGGGTTTTTTCAGCCCAAGCCAGCACCTTCAGTGCTTCTGGCATAATTTCCTGACCGATGCCGTCGCCGGGAATAATTGCGATGGAGTGTTTCACAGCCTTGTCCTTGTTGAATTCATGGAAGCCCCACAGGCTACCTGAACCAAGGTAGGCCAACCAGTGTGGGAATCCCCGATGGAGTCAGCTTGAGCCGCAGTAAAAACAGAAACCCCGAGCCCGCAAAAACACCGAACGGAAAAACCGATTTTTCAGCACCGGGTGCCAAGGTGCGGATCGACAAATGGTTGTGGGCAGCCCGTTTCTTCAAAACCCGTTCGCTGGCCACGGAGGTGGTGGAAGGTGGCAAGGTGAAGTGCAACGATGAACGTGTCAAGCCTGCCTATGGTGTGCAGGTGGGCGATGTGCTCACCGTGCCGGTGGGCTGGGACGATATGGTGCTGGTGGTGAAAGGCCTGGGCGACAAGCGCGGTAGCGCCACGATTGCGCAAGGCCTCTACGAAGAAACCATGGAAAGTGCGAAAAAGCGGGCGGAACGCGCAGCCAACCGCAAGTTGATGAAAGACCCCGCACTCGAGATCAAGGCGCGGCCCACCAAGCGGGACCGCCGTGTGATGGATGATTTTAAATGGGGCGATGAATAAGCCCGGTGAATGTTGCCGGCCTTAAACCTTCTCAGCCAGCGATTTCTCGATCAGCTGGTGCAAAGCCGCAAAATCGGGTTCACCCACATAGGTTTTGATGATCTCGCCTTTGCGATTGATCACATAGGTGGTTGGCGTAATTTTTACGTCATCAAATGCTTTGGCAATATTGCCGTTTACATCCAGTGCCACATCAAATGGCAGCTTGCGGGTTTCTGCAAAATTCACCACGTAATCGGGGCGGTCGTAGCTCATCGCCACGGCGATGGTTCTAAATCCCTGATCTTTGAACTTGTTGTGAGTGTCGACAATGTCTGGCATTTCTTTCACGCAAGTGGTGCAACTGGTTGCCCAAAAGTTCACAAGCATCACCTGACCTTGGTAATCGGCCGGTGTAATGGTTTGGCCTTGAATGGTGACGTAATCCACTTGCGGTGCTTTGTCGCCCCCGCAGGCGGTCAGCATGCTGACCACTGCAAGGGTTGAAAACAGAGTAAGAAATTTTTTTGATCATTGCCGGTTGTGTTGGTTGAACTGATTAACGCGGGCCGTTTTCCACGGGCGCACTTCCATTGTTTGGAGTGGCCGACAGGCGGGAAAGTTCAGCCTCTGAAATCAATTCAAGTACCTTGACCACTTTCACTACGCCAGGCACGCCCGCAGCAATAGAGGCCGCACGGTTGGCCTCACGCTCGGTGACCAGGCCCATCAGGTAGACCACACCTGCTTCAGTGGTGACCTTGAATGAGTTGGCAAAAATATCTTGGGCATCCAGCAGGGATGCTTTGACTTTGCCGGTGATGAACGCGTCGTTGGAGCGCGCTGACAAGGAGCTTTTGAATCCCACTTGAATGTCGTTCACGATCAGACGAATGTTGGGCAATGTGGCAACACGGGCCTCTACATTGCGAATGGTGGTTTCGTCTGGCGCTTCGCCTGTCAGAAGGATTTGACGGTTGTACACGGTCGCGTTGACGTGCACGCTTTCACCAAAACTTTCGCGAATTGCGCTCTCAGCCTTGACCTGCAGGGTGCGGTCTTCAACTTGGGTACCCACGGTGCGGCGGTCGGCTGCAGCTAGGGAACCTGCTGTGATACCCGCCACTGCACCTACAAAACAGCCGCCCAACAGCGGTGCTGCCAGTGAAGCCATCAAGATGGCGCAGATGGCGGAAGAACGTGTGCGGGTAAAAAACCGGGGGTTACGACTCATTTTCTTCTTCTCCAAGTAAGCTCAGGTCGATGCCATCGCAAATGCAATGGATCGCCAACAAATGTATTTCCTGAATGCGGGCAGTGCGGTTGTGCGGTACGCACACATGCACGTCGCCTTCCTTCAGCTGATGCACCATTTGACCGCCGCCTTTGCCAGTGAGTGCAACAATGGTCATGTCGCGGGCGTGAGCGGCTTCAATGGCCAGTTGCACGTTTTTTGAGTTGCCGCTGGTTGAAATGGCCAGCAACACATCACCAGGCTGGCCAATCGCTGCCACCTGCTTTGAAAAAATTTCATTGAAACTGTAGTCATTGCCGATCGCCGTCAACGCCGATGAGTCGGTGGTGAGTGCAATGGCCGCCAGGCCGGGGCGCTCGCGCTCGAACCTGCCCACCAGCTCAGCTGCAAAGTGTTGGCAATCGCCTGCCGAGCCACCGTTGCCACAGGCCAGTACCTTGCCACCATTGGTGAGTGCAGTCACCATCAGCTCGATTGCCTCGGAAATTGGCCCGGCCAGCTCTTCAGTGGCGGCCTGTTTGGCGGCAATGCTTTCGTCAAATTGTTGGGTAATGCGTGTGATCAAGTCCATGGCGACAGGCCTTCTGGCAGTTATCTCGAGCCTTCTATTATAGGTGACCCCGTTGCAGGCGATTTGCATGGCGCAGCGGTTTGATTCCGCTTTAGTTGCTGATTTGCCACGCATTTTGCACCCACTGTGGTTCAGTGCCGTTTTCTAGTGCGACCACGTCAAAACGCAGGTGCTTGAACTTGCGTTGACCCTGCTGCACCCACCACAGCTTGGCGCAGCGGGATACGCGTGCCTGTTTGCGAGTGGAAATACTCTCGAGTGCGCTGCCATGGCGGCTATTGTTGCGAAGCCGAACTTCCACAACGACGGCGGTGTTGCCATGCGCCATGATTAAATCGATTTCACCGCAGCGACAACGGTGATTTCGTGTCACCAGGATTAGTCCGTGTCGTTCAAGCAGGCGCAAGGCTTGGGTTTCAGCAAGTTGCCCCTCCGTCAACACGGCAATTTTGTGCGTCGGTGGCCTTCTGTGGGTGGTGTCGGGCTTTTCTTTGGGGGTAAGCCATGGAATTTTGGCTTTTGGTGATCGCGATTTGCGTCTGCCCCATGGAATGCCGGACAATTCAGGAACTTTGGATTTGGATTTGAGCGCCATGCAGAACGCCGGTGAAGGAAATGGAATGAACGATGCTGTGAATTCTGATGCTCAGAGTGAAACACGGCGAGAACCTTCCCTCTATGTGGTGGCAACCCCCATCGGCAATATGGGTGACCTTAGTCTTCGTGCGCGCGCAGTGTTGGAGCAGGTGGATCGAATTGCCGCGGAGGACACCCGCAACACCGCCCGCATGCTGGATGCACTGGGTATCAAAAAGCCCTTGATGGCGCACCATGCCCACAATGAACGCGAAAGCGCGCAGGGGGTGCTGGCTTGTTTGCAGCGTGGCGAGTCGGTGGCGTTGGTGAGCGATGCGGGCACACCGGCCGTGTCGGATCCTGGCGCCGTGGTAGTTCGCTGTGTGGCAGAGGCCGGTTTTACTGTGGTGCCGGTGCCCGGTGCCAGCAGTGTGTTGGCTGTGGTGGCCGCGAGCGGTTTGGTGGACGGCGCTTTCACTTTTCGTGGCTTTTTGCCAGCGAAAGGAAAAAACCGTTTGGATGATTTGAAAACCTGGTTGGCCTGCCCGGAGCCTCAGGTGGTGTTTGAGGCGCCCCACCGCGTTATGCAACTGGTGGATGATCTTGAAAGCCTTGGCATGGGCGGGCGCGAAATGTGCGCCGGTCGCGAGTTGACCAAACAGTTTGAAACTTTTTACCGGGGTAGTGGCGAGCAGGTGTTTGAGCAGGTGCGACAGGATCCCAATGCCGAGCGGGGCGAATGGGCATGGGTGATTGGCGGTAACCAGATTTCTGACCATAATGCAGAAGCCGAGCAGGCCAGCGCAGATTTGGACACCTGGCTTGCCCTGTTATTGGCCGAGTTGCCGCTGAAGACTGCGGTGGCGCTGGTGGTGAAGGCCACGGGCATGGCAAAAAACTCGGTTTATGACCGGGCTCTTGCGATCAAAAGCGGGCAGTCATAAAAAAGCCAGCCCGAGGGCTGGCCAAACCACTGTGTGGTGTCAAGAACAACTATTGCCTGCGAGAACAATCAGGCAGGCAGGGGCAAGCCTGCTTCAGGCACTTCCAGGCCACTGATGCTTACAGATGCTGAAATTGGCAGACCCTCAGGCAAGGCCAGGGTCAGTGTGCCGTCCTCAAAACTGATGGGGCTGGCTGGCAGGCCACCGCCTGTATCTCCACCGGGCAGGCTGGGCAAACCACCACCAAGCAGGCCGGTCAACGAGTCCAGGCCTGGCAGTCCGTCTGTTGGAATTGGCAGTGCATCCAGGCCAGGAAGAGCGTCCAGGCCAGGGATTGCGTCCAAACCGGGCAGTGCTGGCGCATCGGGCAGACCACCGCTGAGCAGGTCAGTCAGTGTGCTCAGACTTGGCAAGCCATCGGTTGGAATTGGCAGTGCGTCCAGACCAGGAATGGCGTCCAGGCCGGGTAGTGCGGGGGCTTCTGGCAAGCCACCACTGATCAGGTCAGTCAATGTGTCCAGGCTTGGGGCGCCGTCGGTTGGCAGTGGCAGTGCGTCCAGGCCAGGAATTGCATCGAGACCAGGAATTGAAGGCGCGTCAGGCAATCCGCCTGTCAGCAGGTCGGTGATGGCGTCCGGGCTGGTTGGCAGCATGTCCAAACCAGGAATTGAGTCCAGTCCTGGAATGCCAGCTGGAGGGGTGGGCAAACCACCACCCAACAAACCTGTGAGTGAATCCAGTCCGGGCAGGCTGTCTGTGGGAATGGGCAATGCGTCCAAACCGGGAATGGCGTCCAAGCCAGGCAGTTCGGGGGCAGCTGGCAGTGAGCCAGCAAAGGTGTCCAATACGCCAGCCAGAATTTCGCCAGCTACTGGTACGGCACTAATGCCGTTCTTCAATTCGTCTAGGGCCATGCTTTCTCCGTCATTTGAAATGATTAAAAATAGTTATTATTTTTCTGTAGGCAATCTGCGTTGCCTGCGTAATAACAACAGAGATTGATTAATCATCGCAATTCGCAGATTACTTACAAAGTATGGGTAAAAAACTCACTTTTCTGCGATCTTTCTAGGGTAAGTTGATGATTCTCAAAAGAAATTGACTTCAGTGAAATATTTGTGGCGGAAAATTGATGACAAAACTGTGATGGCGGGGGGTTTACGTCACCCGAAGGTGACTTTTGATCTGAACTTGAAGGTTCGCGGCTGCTGTTGTGCTTGTCTCGCACGGGGCCGGTGACCAGGGAGCCAAACTTGAACTGTCACCGCTGCTATTGGTAGCCAACTCGGCGTGGGTACCTTGTGTCGCACAGGGCTGGTTGATTGGAAGCTGAACTTGAAGGATCGCCGTTGCCCGAAAACTTGGCATTTCGGCTTGTCGTCTTGAGCCTGCACTAAGCCAAGCCCTCCAAAAGTAACGGTCGGGTCTTGGCTTTCGCGCCAGGGCGCGATCGTTAGCCTCGACGCGCCAAGCCGGCAAGTTTTCTGACTGGTCATCGTGCGACCCATTGCAAGTTCAGCCGCCCAATCGGCGGCGGTGTTTCGATCGCTTCGCCTTCAAGAAAACCTGCCCGTTTGAATTCACCCGCCACGCTCGGCCATGGGCCGGCACCGAGACTCGGCCCGCCCTTTTGCCGAGCGAGGTGAGTCAGGGTGAATATCAAAAAGGGAAATACAGGTTTTCTGGCGAGAGATCGGAACCCAAGCCGATCGGGCGATTAATAAAGAAGCTGCGGGACAGCTGAACCCAAGCCGATTGAGCTATTAACAAAGCCGCAGAGAGCGGAACGCAAGCCGAATGGGTATATAGGTCGGCCATTGAGTACGTAAAAAAAGCACGCCAACCTATGGTCAACATGCTTTTTTAGAACGCATCAGCAAATCGAGCGAATTAATCTCCGTACATGCGCTGCTTCAATTCCCGGCGCTGCTGCGCTTCAAGCGAAAGCGTGGCTGTGGGGCGTGCAAGCAGGCGGGCTACACCGATGGGATCGCCGGTTTCTTCGCACCAGCCGTATTCACCGTTGTCGATTTTCTGCAGTGACTGCTGCACTTTCTTCAGCAACTTGCGTTCGCGGTCGCGAGTGCGCAGTTCCAGCGCATGCTCCTCTTCGATGGTTGCGCGGTCTGCAGGATCAGGAACCACTACAGTTTCACGCAGATGCTCCGTGGTTTCGCCTGCATTGGCGAGCAGTTCTTTTTCCATGTCCTGCAAGCGCTGGCGGAAAAAGGCAAGCTGCACCTCGTTCATGTAATCGTCTTCTTTCATCGCCAACAATTGCTTCTCGGTGATGAGTGGCGTTTTCTCAGTGGTCATAGCACAGCCTCTAGTCCTTTGGTTTTTTATTGACTATATACCAGTATATCCGCTATCGGGCTAGACAAAGCTCTAACCCTTGGGTGATAAATTCCTTGGGGAGTTTACGCCCAATAAACACGATTTTGCTTTCTTTTTTCTCGGCACTGTCCCATTTTCTGCCCCAATCGAGTCCCATCAGCATGTGAACGCCTTGAAACAGGGCGCGGCGGTCGCTGGCCTTGATGTTCAAAATGCCTTTGTAGCGAAGCATGTCAGGACCGTACACCTGGGTGACCGACCCCATGAATTCTTCGAACTTTTGCCCATCGAACGGTTTGGTACTTTTGAAGACAAAGCTTTGGATTTCGTCGTTATGGATGTGCTTGTCTTCGTCCAGAAAATCGGGTGCAATATCCAGAATCGAATTCAGGTTGAAGCCACGCACATCCAGCAATTTATCGATTGGGGCCACGCCGAATTCCGAGACCATCATTTCAGCGCGGGCATTCATTTTAACCAAGCGACGTTTCAATGCAGTGACTTCATCTTCTGTGCACAAGTCGGTTTTGGATAGCAAAATGCGATCGGCAAAGCCCACCTGTTGCTGAATTTCTCGGTGTTCATCCAGTTGCTGCATGCCATGCTTGGCGTCCACCACGGTAATCACCGCGTCCAGAATAAAACTTTCAGCGACCAAATCATCGACAAAGAAGGTTTGGGCAACCGGGCCAGGGTCGGCCATGCCAGTGGTTTCGATCACCACGCGATCAAATTTGAGTTCGCCGGCCAAACGTTTGGCGGCCATTTCACCAAGAATACGCACCAGGTCGCCGCGCACGGTGCAGCACAGGCAACCGTTGTTCATCTCAACGATGTTTTCCTGATCGTTTTGCATCAGCAAATCGTTGTCGACACCTTCTTCGCCGAATTCATTTTCAATCACGGCGATTTTCATGCCATGGTTTTCTTTGAGGATTCGGTTGAGCAAGGTGGTTTTTCCACTGCCCAGAAAACCGGTGAGGATGGTGACTGGGATCATGTTGTGGGGTGCTTTGTTCATGGTGCTGTGTGCTGCAAAAATTGGGTCAAAATTGGAGATGGGGTCGTTTGTACAAATTTAAAGGGCCGGCTGGCGTCTAAACTGCCTGAAAAGTCCACACACCTTCAATGGCCAAACGTTTCACCAAACCTTTGTACCACAGGTAGTGCAGGTGAGCGACGGCCTCACCCATGGCAAAGCTCATCTGGTGGCCGTCCATCTCGCGCCTGAACAACACGGCAATGGCCTGGCGGGCGGTCAAGGGCTTTTCCTTGATGGCTTCCAGCAGTTCATTGAGCCGGTGATCGTGGTGGCGCAGCAATTGGGCGCACCGGTCGTGCACGCCTTTGAAGGGAACGCCATGAGAGGGAAGCACGGTGAGGCTGTTGGGCAGTTGCGCCATGCGCTGTACGGATTGTAAAAACAACAGTAGCGGGTTGCCTTCGGGCTCAATGCCATACACGCTGACATTGGTGGAGATGGTGGGCAAGAGCATGTCCCCGCTGATCATCAAATCCAGGCTTTTGCACACCAGGCTGATGTGTTCGGGGCTGTGACCGAAACCCGCATGGCATTGCCACAGATGGCCTCCAATCTCGATTTCATCCCCGTGCTGAATGCGTCGGTAGTTCAGTGGGGGTTCCGGCACAAGGCGCGAAAACATGCCACCTCGCGCTTCCAGGGTTTCATCGGCTTTTTTCTCGTTCACCAGGCCGTGGCTGCCCATGAAGGCGGCCAGCGTGTTGGCATCAAAGCCCGGCAGGTTAGCGCACAAGCCGCGGGCCATGAAGTACTCGCCCGTGGACATGTGTACCTGCACGCCGTGGCGGCGGGCCAGTGGGCCGGCCATGCCGATGTGATCGGGGTGGGCATGGGTCACGATAATGCGGCCCAAGGGTTTGCGCACAAACAGGGTTTGTTCGATTTCTTCCCACATGGCAGCCACATCGGGCAGGCCCGCGCCGCAGTCCACCAGGGTGTACTGGTTTTCTTCTTCGATCAGCCAGACATTGATGTGGTCGAGCGCAAAAGGCAGTGGCAAACGCAGCCACAAAACGCCAGGGGCGACCGGGGTGGGCTGGCCCAGAACGGGCGGTTCAAACAAACGTTCAATTCCCATGTGTTTTCTGGTGACTTTTCAGTCATTTGTGTGGGTGAAGGGGCTGATTGTAGGGCATCATTTCGAAAAAGCATAACTTCTGCGGAGACTTTGACATGTTGAATTTGCCAGGACTTCAGTTTGATCTTGGAGAAGACATCGACGCCTTGCGCGATGCCGTACAAACTTTTGCCCAAGCGGAAATCGCCCCTTTGGCCGCTGAAATGGACAAAACCGACCAATTCCCCATGCACTTGTGGCGAAAAATGGGTGAAATGGGCCTGTTGGGGCTGACGGTTGAGGAAGAGCTAGGCGGCAGTGGCATGGGCTATTTGGCCCACATTGTGGCGATGGAAGAGATTTCACGGGCCAGCGCCTCGGTGGCATTGAGCTACGGTGCGCATTCCAACCTGTGTGTGAACCAGATTCGCCGCAACGGCAATGACTGGCAACGCCAAACCTTTTTGCCCAAGCTCATTTCGGGCGAGCACATTGGTGCCTTGGCCATGAGCGAACCTGGTGCGGGCTCAGACGTGGTTAGCATGCAATTGCGGGCCGACAAGAAAGGCGACAAGTATGTGCTCAACGGCAGCAAGATGTGGATTACCAATGGCCCCGATGCGGATGTGCTGGTGGTGTATGCCAAAACTGATCTGGCTGCTGGCCCCCATGGCATTACTGCTTTTTTGATTGAGAAGGGATTCAAGGGTTTTTCCATAGCGCAGAAGCTGGACAAACTGGGTATGCGGGGCAGCCACACCGGCGAGTTGGTGTTCGAGGATTGTGAAGTGCCGGAAACCCATGTGCTGGGCAAGGTGGGCCGCGGTGTGAATGTGCTCATGAGTGGTCTGGACTTTGAGCGCGCGGTGCTCAGCGGTGGGCCCCTGGGCATCATGGCGGCGGCCATGGATGTGGTGGTGCCTTATGTGCACGACCGCAAACAGTTCGGTCAAAGCATTGGCGAATTTCAGCTGATTCAGGGCAAGCTGGCGGACATGTATTCAGTCATGATGGCCACCCGTGCCTATGTGTATCAAGTGGGCAAGGCTTGTGACAAGGCCACGCCAGACACTGTTCGCAAGTTGCGCAAGGACTGCGCCGGTGCCATTTTGTTCTCGGCCGAGAAAGCCACCTGGATGGCGGGCGAGTCCATTCAGATTTTGGGTGGCAACGGCTACATCAACGAGTACCCCTGTGGCCGTTTGTGGCGCGATGCCAAGCTGTATGAGATTGGCGCAGGCACCAGCGAAATTCGCCGCATGTTGATTGGCCGCGAGCTGTTCGCGGAAACGATGTAAACGCTTATTGCGGCAGGGCAGGCCCGGTGGATTTGAACACCCGCTTGTCCTGCCCAATCACCACTTCACTTTCCCACAAGTAGCTCAGCCTGGGGTGCGCAGTTTGCAGCACTTTCAGCGCCTCAGTGTTGCCCAGCAGGTGGAAATTCATCCAGGCCAGTGAGTACTGGGCAGCAATTTCCCGTCCCCAGGTTGAGGTGGGCAGCAGCGGGTAGTTGGTGTGCTGTGCATGGCTGGCGGCATCGGCCACGATAAAGGCGCGGTCACTGGTCAGTTGGTCATACACCGGGCGCACCACGGCCGGGTTTACCGCCACAATCGGTGCAATCGGGCCATCGTGGTCACCGGTTTGTATCATCACAGGGATCGGGTTTTTGTCGAACACCGATTGAATTTCGCTGATGGGTGCGGCAGCCACAGCGGCTTTCAATCGTGGCTCCACTGCTTGCAAACCCATGGTGGCAATGGCGCCCATGCTGTGGCCGATCACGCCAATGCGGGCCGGGTCAATAAACTCGCGCACAGGGCTGTTGTTGAGCAGGTAGGTGAGCGCGTCTTGCGCTTCTTCAATGTTATTGCCGGGGTCGCCTTGCACTTCATCATCTGATCGACCCTGGCCGGAAAAGTCAAACGCAAACACCAGATAACCTGCATCGGCAAACAACTGGTGCCACCAGCGGTACATGGCTGTGTTGGTGTTCAGGCCTTCAAGCGCAAGTATCAATGGGTATTTTTGGGCGGTGGCCGCAGTTTGTCCGCGTTTGGGCAGCACAATTTCGCCATGCAGGCGGGTGCCGTAGCGGTTTTGAAATTCAACGGGAACCAGTGCAACCGACTTGTTGTTCTCGGGGTGCCCGTACCAATGAAATACTTGATCAATGCGGGAACCGTCGCTCAATTGCGCCGCCATGGCGCGAATTTGAAATTCCAGCAAAGCGGGGTCGGTGATGTCGCTCAGCGTGTAGCCCAAGGCGATGGGGTCAACCACACCGGCCAGTTGTTGGCGCGGCAACATGTCGCTGACCATGCCCAGTTGAAACAGCACATCATCGGAAGACAACGGGCTTTCTGGGGGATTTTCACCTTGAACTGAAGCAGGCCAGCCAAAGGCCTCTGAGGATTGAATGGCATTGCGCGGTGCGGAGCCGGATTTGTTTTCTCCGTTGCAGGCCCAGGCCAGCAAGGGTAAGCACAACAGGTAGAGCAACTTGAAACGACTTGGCATGACAACTTCCTGATTCAATCCGTCCATGATACTAAGTTCGCGCAGGTTTTGGATTTTCTTGGGCAAACGGGAATGGGATCTCGTAGAATCGGTGGTTCATCATATGGAGTGAAGCCAGCTTATGAGTAGCGTGCCTTTGGACCTGAAAACCCTGGAAGAGGATTTTGGTGAACTCAGCGAAACCAGCCACCTGAGTGAGGAGGAAGAGCGCGAGTTGTCCAAAAAAAGTGGCCAGCGACATTCTGGCGGGCTTCGACAAACACTACCGCTTGTTTCGTTATTGCGCCCAGCAAACCAAAAAGCTGTTTGAGGAAGGCGATTGGCATTTGATCCAGCAACTGGCCCGCGACCGTATTGATTTTTACGATGAACGTGTGAAAGAGGCGGTGGATTTACTGCGGCGCAATTATGGTTCGCTACTGATGAGCGAATCGGTGTGGGCCAAGATCAAGACCCGTTTTGTGACTTACCTCGTTGACCACAAACAGCCTGAGTTGGCGGAGACCTTTTTCAATTCCGCCGTGACCAAGATTTTGCATCGCGATTACTACCACAACCGGTTTCTGTTTGTGCGCCCCGCGGTCAGCACCGATTACGTGGAAAGTGATCCGCCTTCTTACCGCAGCTATTACCCGGCCAACCCAAAAAGCGGTGGCTTGCGCAAAACATTGAAGCGATTGATTCGTGATTTCTCCCTGAACGCTGAATTTGTGGATTTGGAGCGGGATCTGCGTTACGTGGTGCATGCTGCACGGCAGGTGATGCCACGGCCCATCAAGGTCGATCCGGATTGCCAAATTCAAGTGCTGTCCAGTTTGTTCTTCCGCAACAAGGGCGCATACATCATTGGCAAGTTCATCAATGCCAACATGCCTCAACCATTTGCCATTCCGATTCTTCGCGATTCTTCCGGCAAGTTGTACATCGACACAGTGCTGTTCAATGTGCAGCAAATCGCCACATTGTTCAGTTTCACGCGCGCTTATTTTTTGGTGGACATGGAAACGCCTGGCGCCTATGTGCAGTTTCTGCGCACGCTGTTGCCGAACAAGCCCAAGGCCGAGATGTACACAATGCTGGGTTTGCACAAGCAGGGCAAAACCCTGTTTTACCGGGATTTTCTGCACCACTTGAAGCATTCGCACGATGAGTTTATCGTGGCGCCCGGTATCAAGGGTTTGGTCATGGCGGTGTTCACGCTGCCGTCTTATCCCTACGTGTTCAAGCTGATCAAGGACAAAATTGCACCCAGCAAGGAAATTGACCGCGCTGGCGTGATGCGTAAGTACCAGTTGGTGAAAGAGCACGATCGCGTGGGTCGCATGGCTGACACATGGGAATACAGCCATGTGGGTTTGCCACTGAACCGCTTTTCAGAAGAATTGATCGAGCATTTGAAGGACACTTGTGAAAGCTCGCTCAGCTTTGAAGAGGACACCGTGGTGATCAAGCATGTGTACATTGAGCGCCGCATGACTCCTCTGAACATTTACTTGCAGCAGGGCACCGACGCGGAAGTGGAACACGGCATCACAGAGTATGGCAATGCGATCAAGCAACTGGCCGCCGCGAATATTTTTCCGGGCGATATGCTGTTCAAGAACTTTGGTGTGACCCGCTTGGGTCGAGTGGTGTTTTACGATTACGACGAAATTGAGTACATGACCGACTCCAATTTCCGCCGAATTCCGGATGCCCCCAACCCCGAGGCAGAAATGTCCTCGGAACCTTGGTACACAGTGGGGCCGAAAGACGTATTCCCCGAAGAGTTCGGGCACTTTTTGCTGGGTGACCGCCGGGTGCGCAAAGCGTTTTTGAGCAAGCACCGTGATTTGCTGGAATATGAGTTTTGGCAAGAGCGCAAAGACCGAATTACCCAAGGGCACATTGAGGATATTTTCCCGTATTCCGAGGCGGTGCGGTTTACCAACCGGTTTATCAAGAAGCCGTGAGCTGCCTTGCGGTTTCTGGCCAACTCGGCGTGGGTACCTTGTGTCGCACAGGGCTGGTTGATTGGAAGCTGAACTTGAAGGATCGCCGTTGCCCGAAAACTTGGCATTTCGGCTTGTCGTCTTGAGCCTGCACTAAGCCAAGCCCTCCAAAAGTCACGGTCGGGTCTTGGCTTTCGCGCCAGGGCGCGATCGTTGGTCTCGGCGCGCCAAGCCGGCAAGTTTTCTGACTGGTCATCGTGCGACCCGTTGCAAGTTCAGCTCCCAGCACTCCCGAGCAGCGCTTCGCCATCACCACGCAACTCGCAGCTGTGTTCAACGCCCAATTGGCGGCGGTGTTTCGATCGCCTCGCCTTCAAGAAAACCTGCCCGTTTGAATTCACCCGCCACGCTCGGCCATGGGCCGGCACCGAGACTCGGCCCGCCCTTTTGCCGAGCGAGGTGAGTCAGGGTGAATATCAAAAAGGGAAATACAGGTTTTCTGGCGAGAGATCGGAACCCAAGCCGATCGGGCGATTAGAACGCAACTGGAGATCGGAACCCAAGCCGAATGGGCGATTAGAACGCAACTGGAGATCGGAACCTGAGCCGAATGGACCATCAAGAAGCTCCGAGAGAGTGGAACCCAAGTCGATTGAGCTGTTAAACAGCGTGCATTCAGGCCCCTCGCTTGGGCAGCATCAATTCACTCGCCGCAATTTTCTCGGGCTGAAACCTGTTCACCGGTACATCCAGTTCATAGCCAATCGCCACACCGCACAGCAGGTTGTATTGCTTCGGAATATCGAAGTGCTTGTCCAAAGGCGAGCGGAATAGCCCCAGCGCACCTTGAGCGCAGGTCCCCAAACCTTCATTGGTGGCAGCCAACATCAGGCTTTGCAGAAAAATGCCAGCATCCAGCGCACTGTAAATACCCACACCTTCATGCACAAAAAGAAACGCAGCAGCCGGCGCCCCAAACATACGGAAGTTCTCGGCCATGGCCTGGTCGCGGGCTTTCAAGTCGTTGCGGGCCACGCCCAATACGCCATACAAGCCTTTGCCACACTCCACCCTGCGTGCCTGCAAGTCCTTGGGGTAATTCACCACAGGTTTGACATCGCCATCGGGAATGCCTTTGCTTCGGGTCAACAGCCCTTTGATTTGCGTCAGCTTGCCACCACGTTGAAGTTTGATTGTTTCTTGAAACCTTGAGTACAGCTCGGCACGCAAACTTTCCAGCACATCGCCAGTGGCCAGTGCGATTCGGTAGGGGTGGGTGTTGGACCAGCTTGGTGACAGTGCAGCCTGTGAAAGTAGGCGTTGGAGCACCTCGTCGGGCACGGGTTTGGGGTCAAAAGCACGCACACTGTGGCGCTGTTTCAATGTGTCAAGAAATTCCATTTTTCCTTGCTCTGTGTAATAGTTAGCCCAGTTTAGAGTATTTCTTACTAGTCAACAGACCCAGCTCGCCACTATTCTCTCAACTGACAATACAAAAAGTCACATAAACGGTCAACCCACGGGGACAAAACAATGAACAATCCACATGTAGACGTACTGATTATTGGCGCCGGTCTGTCTGGCATTGGTGCAGCATGCCACATCAAGCAGAACTGCAAAGGCAAAAGCATCAAAATTCTGGAACGTCGCAAAGCGATTGGGGGCACCTGGGACTTGTTCCGCTACCCTGGTATCCGGTCTGATTCCGACATGTTTACGCTGGGCTACAGCTTTAAGCCCTGGAAGGGCGAGAAGGTTTTGGCCAATGGACAGGAAATTCGCGAGTATGTGACGGAAGCCGCCAAAGAGCACGATGTGATCAAGGATATTCAGTTCGGCTTGAAGGTGACCGCTGCCAATTGGGATTCCGAAGCAAACCAGTGGACTGTTGAAGGCGTCATTGAGGAAACCGGGGAGAAGCAGGTGTTCACCAGCAACTTCCTGTTGGGTTGTACTGGCTATTACAACTATGACAAAGGCTACAGCCCTGAATTTCCCGGCATTAAAAAGTTCAAAGGCACTGTGGTTCATCCGCAGCAGTGGCCTGAAAACCTGGATTATTCAGGCAAGCGTGTGGTGGTCATTGGCAGTGGCGCCACTGCCATTACTCTGGTG
The DNA here is from genome assembly GCF_001601825.1 of Limnobacter sp. CACIAM 66H1. Classification (GTDB taxonomy): domain Bacteria; phylum Pseudomonadota; class Gammaproteobacteria; order Burkholderiales; family Burkholderiaceae_B; genus Limnobacter. The sequence continues at coordinate 24,869 of NZ_LUJK01000015.1, forward strand.
CCTGCCATGGCCGATACGGCTGGCCACGTCACCATGTTGCAGCGTTCGCCCACCTACATTGCTTCCATTCCATCGGTGGATCCGGTTTCTGTGGTGTTGAAGAAGTTCATGCCCGACACCTGGGTATACAACATCGGCCGTGCCCGCAATATTGGCCTGCAACGCCTGATCTTCAAGTTGAGCAAAGAGCGTCCGAAAGCGATCAAGCGTTTGCTGCTGGGTGCTACCCGTGCGCGCATGGGCAAGAACTTTGACATGAAGCATTTCACGCCCAGCTACAACCCTTGGGATCAGCGTTTGTGTGTGGTGCCGGACGGTGACTTGTTCAAAGTGCTGAAAAAAGGCAAGGCTGACATCGTGACCGATCACATTGATACGTTTGTGGAAAACGGCATCAAGCTGAAAAGCGGTCAGGTACTTGAGGCGGACATTGTGATCACAGCCACCGGGCTGGACCTCCAAATTCTGGGCGGTTTGACTGCGCATGTGGATGGCAAGCCTGTCAACGTGGGCGAGGTGATGAGCTACAAAGGCGTGATGATGAGTAGCATCCCCAACTTCGCCATGGTGTTTGGTTACACCAATGCTTCCTGGACTTTGAAAGCCGACTTGGCTGCCGAGTTTGTTTGCCGAGTGCTGAATCACATGGACAAACATGGTTACACCCGTGTGGTGCCCAACGCCGAGGGGGTCGAGGCGGACGATACTCCCATGTTTGATCTGGAAGCGGGCTACATGAAACGTGCCGCAGACCGTTTGCCCAAGCAGGGTCCGGCTGCACCTTGGACCGTGGTCAACAATTACCTGGCTGATCGCCCCGTGCTGAAAAAAGGTGAGATTGAAGATGGCGTGTTGGAGTTTGCGAAAGCGGGCTCCGCAACTGGCAAAAAGCCTTCGGGTCGCAAGTCACAAGCCAAGCAGGCGGCTTGATTGTTCACCTGATTGATCAAAGGGCTGCAGCGATGCAGCCCTTGTTCTTTGGATCAATTGAACCCACTGCCATCTCCCAGACGATTCAATCCTCGGCTGGCCCGCTGCGCGCGAGTCGTGCGAAATTGCGCCACCTGTTCCTTGTCCACCTCGAATTCACCGCCCAAGGGAGTTTCCAGGGTGCCTGTGTCAAAGCTGTCCAGGCCACGGTTCAAGCCCAGCAGATCGTCTCGGCCGATGGCCAGCAATGCTTTGGCCAATGGGAAATTGCCTTGGGCTCGAATGTCGTCGCGGAGTGTGTTCACCGCGAGGATTTCCTCGCCGTTGACAAAGTAGTCAATCGGGCGGGGCACTTCGGGAAAGCGTTCCGCCAGGGCGGGTTGGGTAAGCGAGGTGCCTGCGCCTAAGGCAATCAATAGACAAGTGTGTTTGAACATGAAGACCCCCGTGATGAATATGTTTTCATCATCTAGAGTGATACTTAGGTAATGACGTTGTCTATCGGGCTTACCCTTCGCTCGAATTAGGTAGGTTTCATCACAGCTGCATTCAAATTCGCCTAAGATGGGGGGCCTTGAATTCAATTCCCCGTGCTGTGAACCAAGCTGACAAGTCTGACGAGTCCCTGAACGAACTACCCTATGCTTGGCGCCGTGTGGTTTTGTTCGCGGACAACATGGCGCAGGCCACTGTGGCCGATGCCATCGGCCGCAGTCCCAAGCAACAGCTCACATGGATCGGTCTGGCCGCTTTGCCTTTGCTCTTGCCCTTCGGAATTCCGGGCATTGCGACCAGCCTGGGTTATCTCACTTTCCTCTTGGGTGTGGGTTATGCCCTCGGGTTTGGGGTACCCATTCCACAAAAGATCGGCGAAAAAAGGCTGCCACCCAAAGCGGCCCATGTGCTTAAACGGTTTTTGGGCGTGTTCATCCGCAGGGTGGCCCCCCACAGCAAGCCGCGCCTGTTCCTCATGAGCCACCCGCGAATGCGTCCCGTCAATGGCTTGGTGCTGGCCTTCGCCGGGCTCACCATGGCAGCGCCAGTGCCTTTTGCGTCATTCGACAACGTGTTACCCGCTGCAGCCATGGTGTGCATCACTTTTGGCCTTAGGGTTCGGGACGGCAGGCTGGTACTGGCGGGCTACGTGTTCACGGCATTGGCTGCCTTGCTGGTTGCATTGTTGTGGTGGGGTGGTTATGCCGTGTTCATGTGGGTTTCAAAGCAACCCTGGGCAAGCCAATGGCTGGGTTGGCTTTTTTCCTGACAAGGCGCAAGCCACACCGCGAAGTATCCCCTAAGTTCGTTAGAATCACAGGAATAACCTTAATCTGGAGCCCAACAGCACCATGACTACCAAACAAACGATTGATTTCTATTTCGACTTGACCAGCCCCTATAGCTATGTGGCCGCCGAGCAAATCGAGGAAATTGCAGCAGCAGGTAACCGCAGTGTGAATTACAAGCCAACTCTGTTGGGCTTCGTATTCAAAAGCACTGGGAACACCGCGCCCATGATGAACCCGGCCAAGGGCAAGTACTCCGCAAAAGACTTCGCGCGCACCGCGCGCTTTCATGGCTTGAAAATCAACTGGCCGAAGAAATTCCCCATCAATGCCACCACTGGCTCACGTGCCATTTTGCAGGTGCTGAACACCCAGCCTGAAAAAGCGGGTGAACTGACCCGTGCCCTGTACAAAGCCTATTTTGTGGATGGGCAGGACATTACCGAAGATTCAACTGTGCAGGCGGTGGCCGATTCCATCGGACTGGATGGTGCAGCGTTGATTGCAGGTGCCCAAACGGATGCGGTGAAGGAACAGATGAAGAACGCAGTGCAGGAATCCATCGATGCCGGCATGTTTGGTGCACCGTACTTTGTGGTGGATGGTGAAGCCTTCTGGGGCCAGGATCGCATGGAACAATTGCGCCGCTGGGTTGTGCAGGGGCCTTTCTGAACATGGCTGTTCTCGACTCCAACAATGTCAAAAGCCGCCCCGATTTTGCGGCCAACCAGGCGGCACTGAAAACACTGGTTGACGAGCTGAAAGCCAATTTGGCGGTGGTGGCACAGGGTGGCGGAAAGGTGGCCAATGAACGGCACACAGCGCGTGGCAAGCTGCTGCCCCGCGAACGCGTGGCGGGTTTGCTTGACCCGGGTTCGCCCTTTCTGGAACTGGCACCCCTGGCTGCATGGGGCATGTACGGTGGCGCTGCGCCGGGTGCCGGTGCAATTGCAGGCATTGGCCGCGTCAGCGGTGTGGATTGCATGATTGTGTGCAATGACGCCACCGTGAAAGGCGGCACCTATTACCCCTTGAGCGTGAAGAAGCATTTGCGCGCGCAGGAAGTGGCCGCAGAGAACAATTTGCCCTGTATTTACCTGGTCGACTCTGGCGGGGCCAACCTGCCCAATCAGGACGAGGTGTTTCCAGACCGCGATCACTTTGGACGAATATTTTTTAATCAGGCCAATATGAGCGCGCAAGGCATTGCGCAAATTGCGGTGGTCATGGGTAGCTGTACCGCTGGTGGTGCGTACGTGCCCGCCATGAGCGATGAAGCCATTATCGTGAAAAACCAGGCCACGATTTTTCTGGGTGGTCCGCCCTTGGTGCAAGCCGCCACGGGCGAAATTGTCAGTGCCGAAGAACTGGGTGGTGCCGATGTGCACACACGCCTCTCCGGTGTGGCCGACCATTTGGCCGAGAACGATCAACATGCTTTGGAAATTGCACGCCGCATTGTGGCCAATTTGGGTCGACCCGAGAAACGCTACCCATGGGCGTTGACGGAATCCAAAGAGCCCCTGTACAGCGCCGAGGAAATTTACGGCATTGTGCCCACCGATGCGAAAAAACCATTCGATGTGCGTGACATCATTGCCCGCCTGGTCGATGGCAGCGAATTCGATGAATTCAAAGCCCGCTTTGGCAATACGCTGGTGTGTGGATTTGCGCGCCTGTATGGCATGCCGGTCGGCATTGTGGCCAACAACGGCATTTTGTTTTCCGAGTCAGCGCAGAAAGGCGCTCACTTCATTGAACTGTGTTGCCAACGCAAGATCCCCTTGGTGTTTTTGCAAAACATCACTGGTTTCATGGTGGGCAAGAAAGTAGAAAACGAAGGCATTGCGCGCCATGGCGCAAAAATGGTCATGGCAGTGGCCTGTGCAAAGGTGCCCAAATTCACAGTGGTGATCGGTGGCTCCTTCGGGGCCGGCAACTACGGCATGTGCGGTCGTGCGTACAGCCCGCGCTTTATGTGGATGTGGCCCAATGCGCGAATCAGTGTGATGGGTGGCGAACAGGCTGCCGGCGTGTTGGCCACCGTGAAGCGCAACCAGATTGAGGCCAAAGGCGGCACCTGGAGCAAGGAAGAAGAAGCCGAATTCAAGGCACCCACGCTAAAGCAGTTCGATGAACAAAGCCAACCCTATTACGCCACGGCAAGGCTCTGGGACGATGGCTTGATTGACCCGGTGGATACCCGCCGTATTCTGGGCATGGCCATTTCAGCCAGCTTGAATGCCGACATTCCGGATACGAAGTTCGGCGTCTACAGAATGTAAATGCGTACAACAATAAAAACGGAGACACCGCAATGACAGAACAGTCGAATGAAAAACCCGTGATTGAAACCCGCAAGGGAAAATCCGTGTGGCTGACGCTGAACCGCCCGCACATTAAAAACGCCATGAACGGCGAAATGATTGCCATGCTGGTCGAGGCTTTCCAGCGTTTGGGCAATGACCCTGACACACGCGCGATTGTGCTGGCTGCAAATGGGGATGCATTTTGTTCTGGCGCCGACTTAAGCTACATGATGCAAATGGCGCAGCAGGCGGCCAGCAACAAAACCAGCGGCATCACACTTACCAGCCTGTTTCGCGGCATTGCCGAATGCCCCAAGCCCGTGGTGGCGCGTGTGCACGGCTTGTGCCTGGCAGGTGCCACTGGCCTGGTCAGTGCCAGCGACATTATTGTGGCCAGCAACAATGTGAAATTCAGCTTGCCGGAAGTCAAGCGTGGTTTGATACCCGCCACCATCAGCCCCTATGTGGTTCAAGCCATGGGTGTGCAGGCTGCGCGCCGCTATTTCATCACTGGCGAAACATTCACGGCTGAGAAAGCGTACGAGTTGGGCATGGTGCATGAACTGACCACGCTCGACACACTCGATGCGAAGCTGGAATCGATTCTTGCCGAGCTGGACAGTTGCGCCCCCGATGCCATGGCGGCGTGCAAAAAACTCGTTCGCGATGTGTCGCGCATGGACATCACCGCCGATGAAACGCACGCCGATGTGGCTGCACGACTAGCTGAAGTGCGCGGCAGTGCCGAAGCCGCCGAAGGCATGATGGCTTTCATGGAAAAACGCAAACCGAAGTGGGTTGGCTAAAAAGGTTATTCACACAATGTTCACCAAAATACTGATTGCCAACCGTGGCGAGATAGCCCGCCGAATTAACCGCACCGCGCAAGCCATGGGTATTCAAACCGTGGCGGTGTATTCCACGGCTGACGCACAGGCCCTGCATGTGCAGGAATGCAATGAAGCGGTGTGCCTTGGCGAGCCCGAGGCTGCGCAAAGCTACTTGAATATCGCCAAAGTGATTGCAGCAGCCCGGCAAACCGGCGCGCAGGCCATTCACCCCGGTTACGGTTTTCTGTCCGAGAATGCCGCCTTCGCGCAGGCTTGTGCCGACGCACACATCACCTTCATTGGTCCCGGTGTGCAAGCCATCCGCATCATGGGCAGCAAAAGCGAGGCCAAGGCCTGTGTGCAGCCTGCGGGTGTACCGCTCATTCCTGGTTACTTTGGTGCCGATCAATCGCTGGCCACTTTGCAGGCTGAAGCGGAGCGAATCGGTTTTCCGCTGATGATCAAGGCGGTGGCCGGCGGTGGTGGCAAGGGCATTCGAATTGTCAGTAACGCAGGCGACTTGCAAGCCGCACTTGAAAGTTGCCAGCGCGAGGCCAAAAACGCATTTGGCGATGCCACCGTGATGCTCGAAAAACAGATTATCCAGCCTCGCCATGTGGAAGTGCAGGTGTTTGCCGACACCCACGGCAATGTAGTGCATCTGTTTGAACGTGATTGCTCGGCACAGCGTCGCCACCAAAAAGTGATTGAGGAAGCACCTGCATTCGGGCTCACCGAGCAACAGCGTGAAGCCTTTGGGCGCACAGCGGTGCAAGTGGCCAAGGCTGTGAATTATGTGGGCGCTGGCACGGTGGAGTTTTTGCTGGATGCGCGTGGCGAATTCTATTTCATGGAAATGAACACCCGCTTGCAGGTGGAGCACCCGGTGACTGAAATGATCACCGGTTTCGATCTGGTTCAATGGCAAATTGAAATCGCGGCAGGTTTGCCCTTGCCAGCGACCCAGGAAACCATTCACATTGACGGCCATGCGTTTGAAGCGCGCCTGTATGCTGAAAACCCGGAGCAGGGGTTTTTGCCTGCCATTGGTACCGTTGAATTGTGGGAAGCACCCGATGCAATCGAGTTTCGTACCGGTACGCACGCAGGCCGAACAGCTGGAATTCGTCTGGACTCCTCCATGCGCTCTGGCTTGGCCGTATCGCCTTATTACGATCCCATGGTAGGCAAACTGATTACCTGGGCACCCACACGCGATGCTGCATTAAAAAAACTGGCTGACGCATTGGCGCAGCTGCGCTGTGTCGGCGTAAAAAACAACCTGGCCTGGTTGCGCGGGCTCTGCCTGCATCCGGAATTTGCAGCGGGTGGTTACGACACGGGTTTGATTGATCGAATGGCCATGGGTACTGATCCATCCACCCCCATGGACACCCTCACGCTGCAGGCCTTGGCGGGCCTTGCCCGTTGGGCTTTGCACCAGCACCCGCACAACAGAAACAGCAAAGATCCGTTGGCCATGCTGGATGGTTTTTATTCCAGTTCGCCCCCTTTGCGGGAAGACCGCTGGTTGAGCCGTGACACATCGCTGGCCACCCACACGCATGTCGCGGTGTGCGGGCAGCAAGTCAGCATTCAAAGTGCTGGGGCCGCATTGCACGTCACGCTTTCAGCCGTGTCATCCCGCGGTGAGCTACCGCGCGTTCAGGGGCACATTCAGTCGGGTGCCCATGCCGGCAGTGAGTTTGATTTGATTTGGCATGGCGACAACCTGAATGTGCATGTGGGTGCAGAGCAAACCAATTTGCAATGGCAAAACCCGGCGCAGATTCGCGCCGACCAGGGCCATGACGCACACGGCGTGGCCGCACCCATGCCAGGCAAGGTATTCGCGGTCTTGGTGAAAGTGGGTGACAGGGTGAAAAAAGGTCAACCTTTGATTGGCCTGGAAGCCATGAAGATGGAGCACACCTTGAATTCGCCCTGCGATGGCGTGGTTCAATCCATTCCGCACCCGGTGGGTGATCAGGTGACTGAGGGCACCGAGTTGATTCATTTTTCAGAAGACGACACGGCAAAATGAGCATGATCAAACTTCCTTCGCAGGTGACTCTGGTTGAGGTTGGCCCACGCGATGGCCTTCAAAACGAGAAAACACCCATTTCTACTGCCATCAAGGTCGAACTGTGCAAACAGTTGATCGAGGCGGGCATTCACAGGCTGGAAGCCGCCGCATTCGTATCGCCCAAGTGGGTACCGCAAATGGCCGATGGCGCGGATGTGTTGGCTGGCCTGCAAGCCCTGCCGGATCTACAGGATCGTACTGTGTCGTACTCGGCCCTGGTGCCCAACCTCAAGGGCATGGAAGCTGCGATTGAAGCCGGCGTGCAAGAGGCCGTCGTGTTCACTGCTGCTTCAGAAGCCTTCACGCAAAAAAATATCAATTGCACCATTGCCGAAAGCATCGAGCGTTTCAAACCTGTGGCTGCATTGGCCCAAGCCCATAACATTCACTTGCGTGGTTCTATTTCCTGCGCGCTGGGTTGCCCTTATCAGGGTGAGGTACCGGTGCAAAACGCAGCTGAAGTGGCTTTGCGTTTACGCGACATCGGTGTGCAGGAATTTGACGTGGCTGACACGATTGGTGTGGGTACCGCGCTGAGGGTTAGCCAGGTCTTCGAGGCTGTGGGTTACAGCGTGGGTTTGAACAATGTGGCGGGCCATTTTCACGACACCTATGGTCAGGCTCTGGCCAATATTCTGGCAGCCCTGCAGTTGGGTGTGTCCACTTTTCACAGCTCGATCGCCGGGTTGGGGGGATGCCCATATGCCAAAGGTGCAACCGGCAACGTGGCCACCGAGGATGTGGTTTACCTGTTGCAAGGCATGGGCATCGACACTGGCCTGAACATGCACAAACTGGTGCAAACTGGCGCGTGGATTTCAGGCAGCATCGGCAAGCCCTACACCAGCCGTGCTGGCCGTGCGGTGTGGAATAAACTGAATACCGAAACAGGTGCTTGAGCGCTCAGTGAAGTGCTTCTGCGGTGGTGCACTTCACTGCCGAAATGACTCATCTGCCCCGCTTACTTTCTACGCATTCTGGGAATGGCCATGAACACTGCCACGCCTTGTTCCTGGCTGTTGCGCCCGGTATAAAGCTCGATTCGAATGGCTTTGGCCCGAATTTTCATGTGTGCCAAACCACGTCCGCGCCCCAGTGTGTTGTGAGGCATGCCCACACCGTTGTCGCTGATGTTCAGCAACACTTTGTCGTTGGCCTCATCCCATCGCACACTCAATTCAATCTTGCTGGCTTTGGCATGTTTGAGGCTGTTGGCAAAAATTTCCTGCACGATTCGCAGCAAGTCGAACAAGTCACGAGAGCTGTAGCCCTCCAGTTTCGGAATGTCTGCCACACTCCACAACAATGTGACGCCACTGGCTTTCAGGCGGCGTTCATACCGCCATCTGAAGTTACCCAACAGCGCCAAGAGGTCGTCGCTTTGCGGGTCGAGTGAATCAATCGCCATGCGCAAATCATCGAGGCACTCCTGCAATACATCGCGCATTTCATCCTGGCTCAGCGGCTTTGTCTCACTCAGGTTCAGGGCCGACACCAAACTGGAACCGACCCCATCGTGAATGTCTTGCATAATGCGCCGACGCTCATCGTCCTGAGCGCGTTGCTGCTCAATTTTGCGCAGCAAATTAAATTGTCGAAACAGCTGTTGTTCGCGAATGGCCAGTTCTGAATTCAGCGAGTCGTTGGAGGCTTTCAATTCCAGCAACAAGGCGCGATAACGCCTGAAAATCACCCAACAAGCCGATACGAACAACAGGATGCCGGTGTACTGCGACAGCAACACCGACTCAATGGGCAGCAGGTTCAGCATCGTGGCCAAATCACGAATGCTGAGCAGAACAAACAGCAGAGAGCTGCAGCCCAGTATCGCAGCCTCAAAATTTTGAAGGCGCCATGAATAAGTTAACAGCAGCACATTCAGAATGAACACCAGCGGGATTACCGGCAACAGCAGCCAGAATGTGAAATTCAGTATTTGCTCACTGCCTGCAGCGAGTGTGATCAGCGACACTGCTATTGCGTAGGCCACCAGTCCTCTGGGAATCCACTTCCACCCCAGGTTCATGTACCGTATTAAAAACAGCCCGTACAGACAGGCAAACCAGGCATGCAGACTGTGCACCAGCTGTCCCCACTGCGCGTGGGGCAGGGGAATCCAGTCCATGAAATAGCCTGTGTTACGTGCTGCAAAAACGATCACGGCAAGGCTGAAAAACAGGAAACCTTCCTGTTCCCGAAAAACCCTGGCAAATAACAGCAGAAGCACACCACTGGCAAAGGCCACCAGCGTGGCCAGCATCGACCCGGTCACTTGCCAGCGATACGACGATTCATACATGGGTTCCAGTACGCTGTTGGGCCCCAGCCATACCCTGCCCAGTCCGCTTCGGTAGTTTTTGTAGCCTGCAACCTGAATCAGCAAGGTGTTGTTACCAGGGATAAGCAGGTCGGGCGAAAACTGGAACAGATAGGGGTAGTTCCAGTGCCGGGTAATGTCCCCCTCGAGTGTTCCCAAGCCACCAATCCAATGGCCATTGAGATAAGCGTGAGCATTCATGATCGCCCGTGGCATGAAAACCGCGCTGGGAACAGGTTTGTCAGGACTCAGGCGGAAATCGATTTGATACCAGCCCTGGCCTTCAAACTCAGGTTGCGTGGTGTCCCAGGAATCGGGAAGTACCACGGTTTTTTTGGCGTTCAGCGCCAATACCTCGCTGGCGCTTAATGTGGGATCACTGGAGAAAAGCACCTTGGCCTGCTGAAACATGTAGGCCTGCTGATGTGAATATTCATCGCCTAGCGCGGGCAGTGGTGCCTTGAACGTGCCCAACAAGGCCACCAGCAACGTCGCCAGAAAAAGAATTAAGAAGCGCCCGGTGAACAGGCGATCAGCAGATTCCGGATTCAAAGGTCAAGCAGTCCCAACAGGGTGGCTTCATACACTGCCTCAGACCTGCTATGCACGTGCAGTTTCTTGTAAATACGCTTCACGTGGGTTGCAACTGTGTGGGTTGAAATACCCATTTGCGCTGCAATTTCCTGTGCGGTAAAACCGCGGGCCACTTGTTGAATCACCTTCAATTCCCGATCGGTAATGCTGCAGGCCTTTTGCGATTCATCCAGATCGGCCTTGGTTTGAGCATAATCTGCGTCACAAACGCGAGGAGTTTGCATTTTTGACAACAATTGGCGCGCAATCAGTGGGCTGATGGGCGAACCCCCGTTGGCCACTTCCAGAATGTGCTCAATCAATTCTTCGTTGGAATAATCCTTAAGCAGGTAACCGCTTGCGCCAGCTTCAAGACTTCGCACTACATGGTCTTCATCACCAAATGCTGTGATGACCAGGCATTCTGTTTCGGGTTTGTGTTTGCTTAGCCACTCGATGACTTCAATGCCCGACGAGTCTGGTAAACCCAGGTCGATCAATGCCACCTTCGGGTTGGTCATGAACAACAGGGAATAGGCGTCCTGAACAGTGCTGGCCACGCCCAACAGCTTCATGTGTGGGGAGGAGTCAATGACGCGGGTGAGGTGATCTTGTGTGGCGGGTTCATCCTCGACCAAGATCACGCCGACTGGCTTGGCTTCAATGTGATCGAGATCTCGCGCGTTCATGGTTTGCCGATTGGTGTATCCAAGGGTAATTTGAGCAGAAAACGGGCGCCTTGCCCAGCCTCGGAATGAATATTGATACTACCTCCCAAAGCATTTGCACGTTGTTTCAGGTTTTTCAAACCCCTGCCGTGCTGGCTTCTTTCCATCACGAATCCTACGCCGTTGTCTTGAATCTGAACACCCACATATTTTGGTCCCCTTGAAACATGCAAGCTTACTTCGCTGGCGTTGGCGTGTTTCAAAATGTTGGTGAAAATTTCCTGAACAATCCGCAGAACATGAAGACAGTTGCGCGCATCCAGGTAGGGAATGGTAGGGATGTCCTGATCGATGACCCAATGCAGTCGAATGCCAGCACTGCGCATATTGTCTGCAATCCGGTAACGGAACGCACCGAGCAAGGTGGTCAGGTCTTCTTCGATTGGCTCAAGCGAGTCAATCGTCAATTGCAAATCCCGCAACCCCGATTCAAGCAGGTTCAAGGTGTTTTTGCGGTTGAAGTTCGAGGATTGCAGGTGGTGAATGGCGGCTACCAGGTGGGCACCCAAGCCATCGTGCATGTCGGCCATCAAACGTTGACGCTCAGCCATTTTCACCTTTTCTTCATCTATTTTTTGCATGCGCTGGTATTGCGCAGCCAGTTCGGCCTCGCGCTCCATCAGGCGGCTTTGAAGTGTTTCGTTGAAGCGGTCCGATTCAGCCAGCAAACCACTGTAACGGTCGATCAAAAAGTAGCTCATGGCCAGAAACATGGCGATACCCATGTACTGATTCAGAAAGTAACCATCGAAAGGCAAAATCCCGGCGAGAAAAAGCAGATCGGACACACTCAAGGCCATGTAACAAAGCAGGCCGAATCCAAATGCATGCGGAGCCAGCGATTGTTTGGTGTTGCCATAGCGCATCAGCTGGATCACATTCCAGCTGTACATGCACAAGCCAAGAATGCCGTAATAACCCACCAGGCGAAGAGCCCAGTTTTCATTGATCATCAGCAGCACGGGAAAACTGGCTGTGTAGGCGCCCCATATTTTCCATTCAAGCCGGTGTTTGGGCACACGGCAGTACAAAAGGATCAGCAGCAAAATCACGCTGGCAAACACCAGCAAGCCGCCTTGGGTAATCTGGATCCACAAGCCGTGCTCAACTGGGGGTACCGTGGTCAAGAATGCGAGGTTTCGGATACCCCACAAAAAACAGGTGGCGGCCAGCAGCGTGAGCAAGCCGCTACGGGTTTTGCCCATGCCGATCAGGATGGTCAGCACAATTCCCGCCCCCAGCACAAAGGCGGTACTGAGGTAAACCGATGTCACCTGCACTTCGTAACGTGACCGGTAAGCTTCTCGAAGGTTCTCGTCAGAGCCCAGCCACACTGAAGACAAGCCCGCCAAATAGTCGGGAAAGGCGCGCACTTGAATGGCCAGTGTGTTTTTGCCGGGCTGCAGCACACGGGCACCCAAATTCAGAATTTGGGGGCGATTCCAGTTGCGCTCGGCGTACTCGCCTGTCATGGGACCGAAGTAACCAATTCGCTCCCTATTCAAGTACACCTCGGCATTCATCGCAAAGCGGGGAATGTAAAGCGCCTCAATTCGGCTCTCTGGCAATACGGTGAAGTCCATTTCATACCAGTAAAAACCGCCCGGACCCTGCAGTTTGTCGTCGATTCGGTGGGGCAACAGCACCACCGGGGCTGAAGCCAGGTGCGAAGGGGGGGCGGTTTGGTAATCAATGTGCGTTGAAAAACGCGCCATGGTCAATTCAATCGCGCTGGGGTCAGTGGGGGTGGCCTTGGCAATTTGATAAGAAAGCAAGGCTGCACCACTCAGTGCAATGCACACAGCCAACACATAAAACAGGCCAAGTCGTTTCGCCCAGCTTGATGTGGGCTTCAGTGGAGCGCTTGGCATCGTTTCAGCAGTCTTTTAAATTAATCAATCCCAAGGCATTGGCGCGGTGAACTGCGCTGGTGCGGGAATTCACCGCAAGTTTTTTGTAAATGCGTTTGATGTAGGTACTGATGGTGTTGATGGACACTCCCAGAATGTCTGCAATTTCAGCTTGCATGAATCCTTTGGCCACCATTTCCAACACTTGCTGTTCCCGTTCTGACAAAGGCGTGAACTCCTGGTTCATCGCAGTTTTGCTGGTTGGGAGTTGATCGGGCGTTGCCACTCCGCGAAACCGGTTCAACAGTCGTCTTGCGATCACCGGGCTGATGGGTGAACCGCCTGCACGCAATTGTTTCAATCGATCCAGAATATCGGCGGTGCGTGTGTCCTTGGTCAAGTAGCCTGTAGCCCCGGCCTCGATGCTTGAAATGACGTGCGATTCATCACCAAACACAGTCAATACCATACTCTCGCAGCCGGGCATGTGCTGGTGAATGTGGGCAATCAGCTCCAATCCACTGCCATCTGGCAGGCCCAGGTCAACCAGCACCACTTCGGGTTGTAACTCCTCAACCACGGCGATGGCCTCTTTCAGCGTGTACGCCTGTCCAACCAGGTTCAATTCAGGGTGGGTCTCTATGGCCAGTCGAAGCGCTTGCTGAATACGCTCGTCGTCGTCTACCAGCATGACGCGGATGGTGTCTTGCCCAATCTCTTTTCTGCTTTGTATGTTCATTGGATCAGTTGGTTGACTTCAATAATCGGCATCATCACCGCCAGTACAATCAATAACACAATCAGGCCCATCACCAAAATAAGAATGGGCTCCATCAAGCTGGTGAGCCACATGGCCTTGCGTTCAACTTCGGTGCGCTGGCTTTCCGAGGCACGTTCCAGCATGGCTGCCAGTTGCCCTGTGGCTTCGCCGCTGGCCACAAGATGAGTCAGCACCGGCGGAAACAAACCACTTTTTCCCATGGCTTTGCTCAATCCGCTGCCTTCTTTCACGCGTTCCTGGACATCAACCATGGCCAGTTGCAAGGCACTGTTACCCAAGGTGCGGTTTGCGGCGGCCAAGGCTTTCAAAATTGGAACGCCGCTGCCCACCAATATCGACAGTGTGGAGGCCAAACGTGCGGTGTTCACCGCACGAATGAAGGGACCCACGACCGGAATGGTCAACACAAACTCATCGAATTTCAACTTGAAGGCTTTGTTCTTCAGCGCATTGCGAAACAGGTAAATTGCCGCCGCCAGCGCCAAAGCCATTAACCAACCCCAGTCGCGAAGCAGGTCCGACAAGGCAATCATCACCACCGTGAGTGTGGGCAGTGCCTGGTTGTTGCTTTCAAACACTGAGACCACTTGCGGGACCACATAGGTCAACAAGCCGATCACCACCATCAACGCCACCACGGTAACAATGGCGGGGTAAATGAATGCAGCACTCACTTTTTGTTGCAAGGCCTGGCGGGCTTCCAACGCATCGGCCAGCTTCGACAGCACGCCACCCAAGTCGCCAGTATTTTCACCCGCGGCCACAGTGGCCACATACATTTCAGGGAAAGCTTTGGGGTACTGTGCAAGCGCCTGGCTCAGCGGCGTGCCTGAAACCACTTCGGAACGAATACTGTTGATACGCTCGCGAATCAGGGGTTTTTCTGCCTGTTCAACCAATGCAGCCAACGCCTGTGCCAGCGCCAGGCGCGCTTGCAGAAGGCTTGCCAATTGCCGTGTCAACAGCACCACTTCACGGTTGCTCAACTCCCGGTCAAAGCGCCCAGCCTTTCTGCCGGTCATTTTCGCGCTGCCAACTTCAAGCACCTCAATGGGTGTCATGCCTTGCATGCGCATCTGGTTGCGTGCGGCTCGCGGGGAATCGGCCTCCATCGAGCCTTTCACCGTTTTGCCTTTGGCGTTCAATGCCTCATATCGAAAAACCGCCATATTTGCCTAGTCTCTCGCTCAGTCTCTGGTGACTCGAAGCAGTTCTTCCAGGGTGGTAGTGCCGCTGTCCACCCATCGTTGCCCATCTTCCCGCATGTTCTTCATGCCTTTGGCCTGTGCACGCTGACGCATTTCGGCTTCCGAGTTTTCGTTGTGCACCATGGTGCGCAATTCATCGTCAATCGTGAACAGCTCGTATACGCCTGTTCGGCCAATGTAACCGGTGTGACCGCACTGGTCGCAGCCATTGGCATGCCAATGTGTGTCGCCGTGCTCATCTACTGTGCTCGTTTTGCAGTGGGGACAAAGGCGTCGCACCAGGCGCTGGGCCAAAACACCCAAGAGGCTGGAGGACAGCAAGAATGGCTCGACGCCCATGTCCACCAGGCGAGTTACTGCGCTCACGGAGTCGTTGGTGTGCAGGGTGGCCAACACCAAGTGGCCCGTCAGCGACGCTTGCACCGCAATTTGTGCAGTTTCAAGGTCGCGGATTTCACCAATCATGATCACATCCGGGTCTTGGCGCAAAATGGCGCGCAAGGCCTTGGCAAAAGTCATGTCGATTTTTGCATTCACCGGGGTTTGGCTGATGCCAGGCAAATCGTATTCCACCGGGTCTTCCACGGTCATCACATTGGTAGTTGATGAATCAATGCGCGACAACGCGGCATACAGCGTGGTGGTTTTGCCCGAGCCGGTCGGGCCCGTCACCAAAATGATGCCGTGAGGCATGTTGCACAGCCGGTCCATTTCTTTCAGGGTGTGCTCCGGCATACCCAGGCGGCTCAGCTCAAGCCGGCCCGCTTCCTTGTCCAGCAAACGCAGCACGGCCCGTTCTCCATGGCCTGTGGGCAAGGTTGAAACACGCACATCCATGGGTTTGCCCCCAATGCGCAAGGTAATGCGGCCGTCTTGAGGCAAACGTTTTTCGGCAATGTCCAGGCTGGCCATGATCTTGATGCGTGAGATCAGTGCCGAGTGCAGTTCACGACGGGGTTGCAATACGTCGCGCAGTGTGCCGTCTACCCGGAATCGTACGGCAGAGTGGGTCTCAAAGGCCTCGATGTGAATATCCGACGCACCATCCCGGCTGGCTTGGGTCAGCAAGGCATTGATCATTCGAATAATCGGCGCATCGTCTTCAGTTTCCAGCAGGTCTTCCACGGCGGGAATGTCTTGCATCAACTGGTCCAGGTCCAGGTCACCTGCCACTTCATCAGCGACTGCGGCAGCACTGGTTTCCTGGTTTGAATAGGCCTGGTTGATGGTTTTTTCCAGCACGACCGCGTCTTCACAAAATACCCAGTCGATGGGGCAGGGTGCTACACGCTGCGCCTCAATCAGCGCGTGGCTGGGGGTGCGCGGGCTGAAAGCCAAACGCCACAATTCGCTCTGTGCATCCAGGCACAGCACCTGGTTTTGCCTTGCAAAACCGTAGTGCAAACGGCCAACAGTTTGAGGATTAAAACGCAGTTCCATCAGGGCGTACTTCCTGGGGTTCGGCCACGAATCATGCGCCCGCCATTCGGGCCTACATCGGAACTGCCAGTGCTTTCACCAGCGCGTGGTATGACCAGAATCCGGTTGCTCGGTGTGAGGTTGATTGAATCAGCATTGCCTTGGGCTGGCGCCACCGCATTGGGTCGTGCAACATCGGCCGGGCGGCGGCTTGGCAATACGGGTGCTTCCATGTTGGGCAGGCCAAATCGTTTCTCCGGTTGGTTTTCCTGTTGCAATTGGCGCATATAGTCATAACGATTGGTCACAATGCTTTGGGCCTGGTCTTCATTGCGTACCACCACTGGTCGCAAAAACACCATCAAATTGGTTTTCTGGCGACGGCGGTTGTCATAGCGGAAAAACTGCCCTAGCACAGGTACATCGCCAAGGCCGGGTACCTTTTCTTCGTTGCCGGTGACACGGTCTTCCACCAAACCACCCAGCACAATGATGTTGCCGGTCTCAACCAGCACATTGCTTTCAATTGAACGCTTGTTGGTAATAATGCCCGACACGTTGGTGCTGTCGACCACCGAGCTGACTTCCTGGAAAATGCCCAGTTTCACAATGCCGCCTTCAGACACCTGTGGCTTAACACGCAAGGTCAAACCCACATCCTGTCGCTCAATGGTCTGGAACGGGTTGACCGTTGCCCCGTTGCCACCGCTGTTGGTGAACTGCCCGGTAATGAAAGGTACGTTTTGGCCAATCACGATTTTGGCTTCTTCATTGTCCAGCGTCAGAATATTCGGTGTTGAAAGAATGTTCGCATTTGCCTTGCTTTCCAGTGCCCGGGCCAAAAAGCCAAGGTTGGAGATAGTACCAATCCCGGGAATATTCACTTGCCCGTCAATCACACCGATGTTCAGGCCACGGCCCACCGAACCCAGGTTGGTGGCTACACCCAGAATATTGCTGCCAGAGCCTGGGTCGTTGAAGTTGGTGCCACCGATCACCCGCACACCGTCTGCCCCAACGCCTGACAAGCCTTGAAACTGAATCCCAAACTCAGCAGCTTTGTCGGTGGACACCTCAACAATGAGGGATTCCACAAACACCTGCGCACGACGCACATCCAGCTTCTCAATAATGGAGCGCAGGTTGCGGTAGATGGGTTCAGGGGCGGTAATGATCAGTGAATTGGTGGACGGATCGGCCTGAACAATACCGCCATTGTTCAGGTCTACGTTGCCTGAAGCTGCGCTCAATTGCCCGCTCGAGGTCCCACCACCCAGCGACGAGCCCAGGCTGCTTGAACCCAGGCCAGCGCTGCCATTGGTAATGTTGCGTGTGCTGTTGTTGGTGTTGGAGGTGTCGCCCAAACCACCCGCAAGGCCGCCACCAGAGAGTGAGCTCAAACCCGAGGAGAGGTTGTTGTCGGAAATCGGGCTGCTGCTCAGCACCGCCTGCAGTGTTTTGGCCAGCTTGGCGGCTTCTGCATTTTTCAGGTATACCACCCACACATTGCCGGGCTGCTTGGTGGGTTGATCCAGCTTGGCGATCAATGCCTTTGCCAGGTTCAAACGAGCTTTGCTGGGTGTGCGCAACAACAGCGAGTTGGTGCGCGGATCGGCCATCACGGACAACCGTTGGCCTGCATCCACCGCGGCACCCGTACCCCGGTTGCCCTCATCCAGCATGCGTCCCAGAATGGCAGCCAAATCCACGGCCAATGCATGTTCAAGAGGCACCACTTCCAGATCGCCAGAATACGGGCCATCAATGCTCGCAATGATGCGGGCAATTCGCTGCAGGTTGTCCGCGTAATCGGTAATCACTAGCGTGTTGTTGTTGGGGTAGGCGGCAATGGTGTTGTTCGGTGCAATCAAAGGGCGCAGTACTGGCACCAGTGCAGTGGCCGATTCATAGTTGAGCTGAAACACCTGGGTCACAATTGCATTGCCGCTTTGATTCATGGCCCTGCGAGGGTCCACACTGTCGGCCTGCACCTTGGCATCGTTTTCAGGCAATACGCGTGCAATGCCACCGCTTTCCACAATCGTAAAACCCTGCAGGCGCAAGGCTGCCAGCAATGCATTCTTGGCGTCCGCTGCACTCAGGGGCTCAGGCGACACCAGTGAAATGGTGCCCCGCACACGTGGGTCCACCACGAATGTCTGATTGGTAAACGAGCCAATTGCGCGCACCACGGCATCAATGTCTGCATTGACAAAGTTCAATGCAAACTTGTCTTCCTGGCTATTTTGGACCCTGGCGGTACTTTGAAGATTCAGGTTTTGTGCATGGCCCGCAACCCCCAATCCCAAGCCCATTGAGGCCAGTGCGATGCTCAAGAGCGAGCGTTTCATTTGTCCCATGCGTGCAGTGTTCAAGCTCACTGTTCCTTTTATTTTTGCTTCTTTCATCAAAATACACCCAAGCGATAGCGATCGCCTTCAAGTCGTCCCATCTGGCTGAGCAAGCCGGTCAACGCATCCTTGCTGCGTTCCTGTGCACTGGCATACCCATTGAATACAAATCGTTGTCCGTTTGTCCACTGACCGTTTCCCTCTAGCATCAGGGGACCTTTGTTGGTCGCCAGTGTCATGTCTATTCTTGTATCAGGATTTCCTGTCACGGTGATGACATATTCGCCCAAGGGTCGAATGCTGGCCAGCGCCGATTGTGCATCCAGCCATTTCAGCGTGGCATTCAGGTCCTCGCCGCTTTCCCATCCACGCCAGCTTAACTGCAACAGGCCTTCGGGTCGAATGGTATTGAATGGCGCACCGGTTGCACCCAGCCAGGCCGCAGGCATTCGAAGTTCGCCACCACTGACACTAATACCTGTGCCAGTGAATCCCAGATGCAAAGGCTGCACGAATTTTGGGTGCGTGACTTCAATGGCCAGCCAGCCGGCCTCGCCGCCCAGCTTAAGCCGCCAGGCCAGTGCCTCTGGTATGGCAAATACCCGCGCGCCATCGGACAGGCCCAGCTGCATTTGCCCCGACCACACCGAGCCGTTGCTGCTTAATACCCGGACCTTGCCCTCGCTGGCGGATTCAATGCGGCCAGACACCGCATACACCGGGTAATTCCACACCAGCACAGCCAGCGCAATCAGGGCAAAAGGCCACAACCCGCGCAAACGTTTCATTGAGGCGAGCCTGTGTTGCCCTGATTGCCTGGCAGCAAAGTGACATAACCTTTCAGTACACCAGCTTCCACTTTCTCAACTTCAGCCAGGTTCAAACTGAGGCTGGAAATGGCCTCGGCACGTGCCAGCCAGGCCAGAAAACCACTGGCTGATACGCCGTTGAATTCCACGCGGATGTCGCCTTCTTCCGTGCGTGCAAGAGAGGCTTGCTCGGCAATGCCCTGTTCGTCGAGCAGTTGCTGAAGGCGGGCCTGCAAGTCGCTTTCAGGCACCACGACTCGGGATCGCGCACCTCGCAGGGCTTCCAGATCCTGCGCAGCCCGCATCACCTGACCCGCTTTGTCCACCAGCGCGGCCTGGTTGACGGGGCCTTGTTGTATCGTCAGAAGTGCAGGTTCAATCAACACAAACCAGGCAATCAGCGCAGCGGCCAAGGCGCCGCCATAGGTCACCAGTTTTCGCTCCCTGCTGTTGAGCTGGTCCAGTTGGGCTTGTGCCTTGTTTAGCAAATCATTGGGTTTCATCGCGCCGCTCCTTTCTTGACCTGCAAAACAGGCAAGTTGGATTGCGCACCAATCAGCCACTTCGCATCCAGTCTTCGGGCTTTGAGCTTTTGCAGGGCGGCACCTTGCTGGTCTTCAGACACATTGGCATTGAACCGCACACTCAGTGTGTTCTCGGCCCACGCAAAGTCAACCATGCTGTTAAAAGGTGCCTGTTCCATGGCCAATCCCACCTCGTGAAGCAGGGCACTTGCACCCTGGGCGTTGCTGGTGTCCAGCCCGGCATTCAGGTTGCGCTTTTCCCGTTCAATCAATAACAGGGGGTCGGCCACCATGGGCGTGTTGGGCAAAGCTTGAGCATAACTCTCGGCAATTTGAGCCTCAATCGCAGCATTGGCGTTGTCGATTTTAAAGGCCAATGTATTCAGACCCAGCACCGCAACCGCCAATAAGGCCAACGCAGGGGTCAGCAGCTTGCGCAAGCCAGCCTGGTTCGCCATGGGTCGCATACCCATTTTTCGCAGTTCGTCTGCGTTAAGCAGGCTTTTGTTCAGCAGTTTTGGCAAAGGCTCGATGGGCGCACGTGCACTGGCTCGAATTTTATTCTCGCCCATCGCACCATCCAACTGGCTGCTTAACCAGGCATAGTCTGTGTTGTTCAATTCAATGACTGGCGAGCCGACTTGTTGCAATCTGCGTTGTAGCATGACCTTCAACACAGCAGCCTGAGCGGTGGGTGTCAACAAAGGCGTGTCGATTCCATCGATCAACATAAAATCCTGCCCGCTGACCCAGGCAGCCCCTTCACTGCCAGTGCGTTCCCGCAGGGTTTCACAGCTCAGGCCTGCCAGCTTCAACCCTTGTTGGGCGCAACTACTCACAATGCTGCGTGCTCGGGTTTTGCCAAGTACCGCAGCCAGTTTTGCGCCGCCTGCATGATTGGGCAGGTTGGGCCACAGGCTTACGTGGTTTTCTTCGGGCTCGTTCAACAGGTAAGGCTCGACCAGAAAAGGCAGCGCCTCCTTCAGTTTGTTGCCTGTCAACTTGGGCGGTACCACCGCAAACAGGCCCACTTCACTCGGGTTCACCAACACCAGGCAAGGCAAGTCTTTGGGTAGCTTGTTCAGGGCCTCCTCGCCGCCGTGCAGTTTGTCGCCGCTTCGGGCAAGCACTTCATAGCGCAGCCGAATCATGCGGCCTTCTTCTTCCGCACGGGTTTGGTCCAAGGCCTTTGGCCACCAAATCACCAACAAGGGTTGGTTGTTATTCAATTATTGTCTCCACATCACATACACGCGCTGGTCACGTCGCTCGAGCAATGCCCGGGTTCGAATCAACGCCTCCTCGACCTGTGCAGTGCCTTCTACCAGGAAGTAATTGCTGCTTACAGTTATTAAATCATTGTTTATGGTCACATTTGCATTCAGGGCGGCCCGAATATCCGCCACGTTGCGGAAAGTGACCCTTTCACGTTGGGCCAGCAGGCGTTGCGCATCGCTGAAACTCATTTCCTCTACTACTGCATAAAGCACTTCGGCAGATGCAGTGTTCGCGTTCACCGCACTTGCTTTAGGTAATATGGCCACGTAAGGGCGCAACTGGTTCCAGGTGTCCTCGGTGATACCGTATTTCCCACGAAATTCCTCCCACCGCAAGGCGGGCTCGAAGCGTGGTGCATTTGGATCAATGCCTTGTTCCTCCGGATTGACCAGCTTCGGCATGAACATGGTGCTCAAGGTTTGTACCAGTAAATTGCGTTGATCCGCAGGTACACTCAGCAGATCGCTCAGTTTGGTGAAACCAGCCAGCCAAACTTGCTGACGCGGGTTGTCAGCACCCAGATTGCGCAGGTTGAATCGCCCCTGTGCGTCTTCAATGCGTCCGGTCAACACCACTTCACGGTCATCGACGTCGGTGGCATTTTCCTCTTTGCGCATCAAGCCCTCGTTGATGCGGCTTTCCGCCAGAGGCACGGCCCATGGTTCTGTCAACGTATCGGTGGTCGACACCCGGGCATCTTCGCGCAAAATAACCCGGGCCCAGTCCACACCGCTGCGGCTAACCGCATCGGCCTGGTCGCGTGCTGCGGCAACCGAAATAGTTTTTGCGGTGGCAAACAGGTTCCAGATCAAGGGGCTCACTGCCAGCGTACACAGCACCACAATGAACAGCGCCATGACCACGGCTGCGCCCTGTTGTCCGTCCGGATGAATTCGCATCAGTAGATCCCTCCGGTCAAAAACACCCGGGTCACTGCCTGATTGTTGGGTTGCGTCAGGCTGATCTCGACCGCCCGCACCAAGCTTTGCACTGGTTGTCCCTCGGGAGTTTCGGGTGTTCCGGGAGTGTCACCTTCGGCGCCTTCCGGGGGGCGCTGTGCCGGTGCACCGCTATTCAATTGCAGTGCGGGCCCTTGCAATTCAAGATCGGTACGTTCCTGCAGGGCGTGGCTGCCAAATGTCACCGGGCTAGTCCAACCGCCGGGTTCTCGCAACAGGCGGACTTGCATGCCGCGGGTTGCAATTGGAGCGCTGATCGACGGTTGCTCCGGGTTGGGCTGGCGTCGAGCGATTCGAAGCAGGTTGGTACCATCCAGAACCCATTCCACACGCTCCCGGTAAGCAGGTTCACTGGTGTTGCGCTGGGTGAACTGAATTAGCAGTCCATTGCCAGTCACCTCAATCAAATCGCTTTCCGGGGTGGGTGCATCCAGCGACAACTCCAGGGCGCCGAGATCTTTCTCGAATTGAGACAACACGGCCGACACGGTTTGAATTTGTTCGTCTACTTCGGTCACCCGGTTGGCTGAGCGCAGCACCTCTTGCAAACCCTGCCAGGACAAAATCGAAATGACCGACACAATGCCCAGTGCAATCAGAACCTCAAGCAGCGTAAATCCATTCGCATTTTTATTCATGGCGCGCTGCTCAAGAAAATCACCAACCGAGCAAGCTGATTGCCTTGTTCGCCCTCGAAGGCATCCAGTACCTGAATTTCAACCCGTCGGAAATTCGGGTTGGGGGTGTTGGAAATTTCAACCCGACACACAAAGCGAAAATTGCCCTGTGGGCAGGATTGTTGCGCGGTTTGTGCGCTCGGAAACACACCGGAAACCCGAATGTAGTTGGCGGCATTTTTCGCGCTCCACTGCGCATATTGCCGTTTGATCATCTCGTCTTGCTGAATGTTCAAATTGCCGGCTGCTTTCAGGCAGGCAATCAAGGCCACTGCAATAATGGTCATGGCCACCAAGGCTTCAATCAGGGTAAAACCGTGCTGCTGCTTCATAGGTTTTGACTGGCCCTGTTCAGTACAGTGGTACTGGGTTTGCTGACCTTGAATACACCGCTGGCCTGGCTCTCCAGAACCACTTGTACCTGGTTGCGTTGAAGCACAATGGCCTGGCGCTTCAAGCCCACCTGGCTTTCCAGGGTCAGGAATTTGTTTTCAAGGCCCTCGTTGATCAAAGTCACCTTGAATGGGCCGTTGTCCCAAAGGCGGGGGCGCAGCAGTGGCTCGGTGGTCACTGGCACCCATCGGCTGCCGGTGAATTCTTCGAAGGTGTAGCCTTCATCCCCGGCTACAAAGCGAATGTCTTTGGATTTCAGTAAAGATTCTTGCTGTGCAATTCTCAGCAGTTGCGACAACTTTTTGGCGTCCGATTCCAAGTAATTGGAATCGCCAGGTGTACCGCGCACAACAATAAGGCCAGCGGCGATCGACAACACGACGATCACCACCAGCAATTCGAGCAGGGTGAATCCCTGCTTAGAGGCTCCACGAACCAATGTCGGCATTCACGCCCTCACCACCGGCTTTGCCATCTGCACCAAAGCTCATTACATCCACTTCGCCGTTAATCCCAGGGCTCAAAAACTGGTAGTTGCTGCCCCAAGGGTCAACTGGCAGGCGCGACAAATAGCCACCTTGCTTGTAATTGCGTGGTACGGGTTCCGTGGTTGGAGGAGTCACCAAGGCCTGCAGACCTTGCTCCGTGGTGGGGTAGCGGCTGTTGTCCAGCCGGTACAGGTTCAGTGCCTGCATCACTGATGCGATATCTTGTTTGGCTGCGACCACACGGGCCTCGTCAGGGCGCCCCATGATTTTTGGAACCACCAGCGTGGCGAGAATACCAAGAATGACTACAACCACCATGATTTCGATCAGGGTAAAACCCCGATTTTGTGTTTTGCCTTGAAGCGAATTTAGTTTTTTCATAAACAACCGTCGAGAAGATCCAGAATTATCCTTGCTGAAGGTTACACCCATTTTATGAATATTTGACAGCAGCCCGCACCACCGTTGCAAGCTGGTCAAAATCCCCCCGCTTTCGGGTAATCAGTAAAACCTTTACCTTTGTCACGTAAATAGGGTCTTTCTTAGGTGTTCTTACGTGCGCATACTTCTAGCGTGGGCAACTCAGGTTGCCGACAACCCTTGAAGCATGGCTTAAAAACCGGGCACCCTCGCGGGTTGTCCGGTTTTTTTTTGAATCCGGACCACCTTGCGGGTTATGATGCTCTCCAGTGTGTCACTTCACTTCGCCTCATGAAACTTGCATTGAAAAAGCCCGTTGTTCAGTTCAGCATGTCGCCCAGACTTGTTCAGGGATTGAGAATGGTGTTGTGGTTGGGCACAGTGGGGCTGGCTGTGTGGGTGTTGATCAAGTTGTTCGCACCTGCACCCGTGGTCGCCCCCGCCATGCCTGCGCAGGCCTCGGCAAATTATCAAATCGACCAGTCGCCCGAAGCGCGGCTCATGGGCGTTGAAACGGCGGGCGGCCTCACGCCGCCATCAGTGAATTTGTTGGGCATTTTCGCGAACAGCGAAGGCAAAGGTGCCGCGGTCATGTCAATTGAAGGGCAGCCCGCGCAGTCCAAACGGGTGGGCGATGAAGTGGCCAACGGTTGGACGCTGGAGGAAGTAGGTCCAACCTTTGCAGTCATGCGTCGCAGCGGGCAGCGTCATCAGGTCAACTTGCCTATTCTTGAAGCAGATCCCAACTTGCTGCGCCGCGTGCCTTCCAGCGGTTAAGTGCCAACACCAATCAGGGTTTGGATCAAGGCCTTGCCGTCGGCATCCTGAATTTCTATTTTTGCAGGCTGCCAGTTCAAATCTTTGGCATACCAAATTCGCACAATTTCGTCGCCTGCGTCTTCCGGTTTGGTTTCAAATTGCAAGGTACTCACTCGGCGCTCGCCTTTGCCGAAGTCCAGCGTTAGGTCTTGAGCTTTTTTCAGAACAAACACCTCATTGCCCACGCGCCCGGTGCTCATGACCCGCATGGTCAAGGTATCGCCCGTTTTCAGGTCAGCGCTGCAGCGCAAACGCGCTGCGATCTGATAAATCATGCTGATTCGGTCCTGCAGCCCTTTTTCATACGGCGCAGACTCACCATTGCGCTTGAACAGCACCTGCTGCGTTTCGGCATTCAGCATACTTTCCGCCACCGGTTTTTTGCCACGTTGCTCGGCGTAGTAAAAGGGTGTCAAACCCAATTGTGCATCTACCAGACCTTCGCTTTTCTGGGTTAATTGGCCCGAGTACAACAAAGCCAAGAAGCCTTTGGCCTGCGAAGTTGATTCAAGTTTGTACTGCGTACCCGCAACCCGCATTTTGTGGGTACTAATGGCCAATTCGCCAGGAATTTGACTGTGCGTCAATGAAAACCTCAGGTCTGTATCAATCACCTGCTTGCCCATGCCCCTGCAAGTGGTGTCTGCGGCCCAAGTGCTGCCCACGCTGCTCAGGCCGAGCAGGGCAACGGTGCTGATTTTGATCATTGTTTTTTTGGTGATAATCATCGCTTCACGATACCTTCCAGATAACCTTCGTCTTTGCTGAAAATGCTAAGACACTCTCGTCTGGGTGTTTGGCCCAGCGGTGCAGCGGATACATGCACCCATTTGCCAAACTCCAGAATCAGTTGATCAAATTCACATGGCAATTGTGCAATCGCCAATGCCAAATCACAGGGGCTACCGAATTCAGGGCACACCACATCAGCCGCCAGCCCCACGCAGTGCTGCGAGTTGGGCACTCCGCCCACTTTCTCATTCAAGGCCTGTGCCCTGAACCCACTGTTAATCTTTAACGCACCACAGCGGATATTCAGGGACCTTTGTATTTCGCCCAGCAAGGCAGAAAGCCTGCTCAGGTTGCCCAGCAGCTCCGGAGGGCAACTGTTGTCTAGACCGCATCGCAGCGCGGTGTCAGAATGACACAAAGTGTCCTGACAAAATTCGGGATGAAAACTCAACTTCAGGTTCATTCGTTTTGCGCATTCGTTATATTCGTCGTCCCCATGCGGGCCTGTCTGGCAAAGTGTATTTGCTTGATCTGGACAACACCCTTCACCACGCGTCAACGCACATTCTGCCCGAGATCAATCGGCAAATGACGCATTATCTGGCCGAACACCTCGAGTTAGACCCTCAGCGCGCCAGCGAGTTACGCACCCAGTACTGGCTTCGCTATGGTGCCACCTTGCTGGGCATGATGCGCCACCATCAAACCAACCCTCATCATTTTTTGGCCAGTACACATCGTTTCGAGGGTTTGAAGAAACTGAGCTCGCGCCACGGCAGTGTGCCTCACCGACTAAGCAAATTGCCAGGGCTGCGCATCATGCTGACCAATGCGCCCCGCGCCTATGCAGTTGCATTGTGCAAGGAAATGGGTTTGTACCGGTATTTGCACGCCGTCATCGCGATCGAAGACATGGTGGTTCACCAAACCTGGCGACCCAAGCCAGCCAACATTCTGTGGCCCAATCTGAAGAGCAAGTTGAAAGGCAAGCGGGCTTTGCTGGTCGACGACACCTTCGGGCACCTTGAGCAGGCCGCCAGGCATGGCATTCAAACCAGCTGGATCACCTTCCCCGGGTTGGGGTTCAAGCCCCGGCAACTCACCGGCAAAGTCAAACACCGCATCCGGCAGTTTGAAGCCATTCGCACCGCGAAATTTTAGGTGTTACACACGGCGCACTTGGGGTCTTTGCGAATTTTCATTTTCGTGAATTCGCAACTGCGAGAGTCGTAAATTTGCAGGGTGCCGTACAGGGGCTGGCCAAAACCAGCCAGAATCTTCAGTGCCTCGCTGGCTTGCAGTGTACCGATCACGCCGGTCAGTGGCGCAAAAACACCCATGGTGGCGCAACGCACTTCCGACACATCATCCCCTTCGGGGAACAGGCAGTGGTAGCAGGGCGCTTGCGGATTATTCAGTTCGAACACGGCAAGCTGGCCGTCCAGCCGAATGGCTGCGCCGGACACCAAGGGCTTTCGGAACTTCACACAGGCGCGGTTCACGGCATGCCGGGTTTTAAAGTTGTCGCAGCAGTCCAGCACCACATCCACTTGTGCCACCAACTGCTCCAGTTCTTCGCCTTCAAGGCGATGGGCAATCGGCACAATCGTGCTGCAGGGGTTCAGCTCATTCAGGTGGGTTTTAGCAGATTCCACCTTGGCCATGCCCACACGGCCTGTGGTGTGCAGCACCTGGCGTTGAAGATTGGTCAGGTCCACTTCGTCGTCGTCGGCAATGTAGATGGTGCCCACACCGGCACTGGCCAGGTACAAAGCACTGGGGCAGCCCAAGCCGCCCGCGCCCACCACCAGCACTTTGGCACTGGCGATGCGGGATTGTCCTTCAATCCCTATTTCATCCAGAAGAATGTGACGGGAGTACCGAAGTAGCTCCTCGTCATTCAAGTCTCTCAGTTCCACGTTCAAGCCGTTTTCGGGGCGGCTTACTTGGCTGATTTGGCAGTTTGAGCAGCCTTGCGGTTTTGCACCACAGGCTTGCCCTTCAGGTAATTCAGGGCTTGCTGCAACTGGTAATCGTCTTTCTCGCCAAACACAATGGGCTTCATGTCCGCGTTCTTGTTGGTGTCAGCACTTTTTGAGCTTGGTGTCTCTTCACCTTTGTCGTTGCTCAAATGGCGTGTCAGGTCCGCCTCACGAACGCGTTCAACAATGTCGCCTTCCGGTGTCTCTGTCACCACGAAATCGGGTTCAATCCCTTTGGCCTGAATGCTGCGACCACTCGGTGTGTAGTAACGCGCTGTAGTCAGTTTGATCGCGGTGTTGTTGTTCAGCGGCAAAATTGTTTGTACCGAGCCCTTGCCGAATGTTTGAGTGCCCAGCACTTTGGCGCGGCCATGGTCTTGCAGGGCGCCTGCCACAATTTCAGAAGCCGAGGCCGAGCCGCCATTCACCACCACAATCATGGGTACTGTTTTGGCAACCGGGTGCAACTCTTTCAGATAGTCTTTCTCCCGGCCACGCAGGTAGTCTTCCGGCCCGGCCACCAGTTTGCGCTGGGAGTCCTCAGTGCGCCCGTCGGTAGAGACCACCAAGGTGTTTTGCGGCAAAAACGCCGCGCTGACGCCCACAGCGGCATTCAGCAAGCCACCCGGATCGTTGCGCAAATCCAGCACCAAACCTTTCATCGGTGTTTTGGCTTGCAGGGTGTTGATGGCTTTCACCAGATATTCGCCAGTGTGTTCCTGAAATTGTGTAATTCGAACGTATCCAATGCCATCGTCCAGCATTTTGGACTTCACGCTTTGAACACGAATGACATCACGGATAATTTTGACTTCGATTGGCTTTTCTACTTCTTTGCGAATCAGGGTCAGGCGGATTTCAGTTTTGGGTTTGCCGCGCATTAAATTGACAGCGTCGGACAGGCTCATGCCTTTCGTCGGCTTGTCATCAATCTTCACGATGAGGTCACCGGCCTTCACGCCTGCTTTTGCAGCTGGGGTGTCTTCAATCGGTGAAATCACCTTCACAAAGCCGTCTTCTGTACCCACCTCAATGCCCAAGCCACCAAATTCACCCTGCGTGCCGACGCGAAGCTCTTTGAAGGCCTCTGCATCCAGGTAGCTGGAGTGCGGGTCCAGGTTGGACACCATGCCGCTGATGGCCCCATTGAAGAGCTTGTCGTCGCCCACAGGTTCCACATAGAAACTCTTGATTGCGCCAAAAACCTCGGTGAACTGGCGCAGCTCACTCAATGGCAACGCTTCGGGCTGCTGCCGTTGGGCCACCGCGCTAATACCCACGCTGACCAACACGCCGGCCACTACACCGACTGATACCAAACTGATTTGCCGCAATTTTTGACGCATAATTCCTACCGACCTTTGGTCCACGAAATAGGATCGAAGGGTTGTCCCTGATGCCTTAGTTCAAAGTATAAACCTGTATCAAGATTACCACTGCTGTTGCCAGTTTCAGCAATGGTGTCACCCGCTTTCACGGAATCCCCTGATCTTTTCATTAATTTACCATTGTTGCCATAAACGCTCAAAAACTGGTCGCCGTGGTCAATGATCACAATTTCGCCAAATCCTCGCAGCCACTCAGAGAACACCACGCGCCCCGCTGCAACAGCGCGAACTGCCTGCCCCGCCTCGGTGGCGATAAAAATCCCCTTCCAGGATGGGCCTTGCCCGTCTTTGGATCGCGTTTGACCGAACTGGCCAGCCACGGTGCCTTGCACTGGCAACACCAACCGGCCTTTCAGCTTTGCAAATTCACCCGTACTGGGCATGGGCGGCGGGGGTGAGTAATCCGGTGTGGATGGTGCTTTTCCTGTCGATTTGGGCGAAGTGCCCGACTGGCCTTGTTGCTTTTGTTGTTGCGCCGCCAGTGCCTGCTTGCGTTTGGCTTCCTCAATGGCCCGGGTCAATTCGGTAATGACATTGCTTAAACGTGCCTCGTCGCGTTGCAGGCGCTTTCGTTCAAGCTCCTGGTTTTTCAACTTTGAATTCAAATCGGCGATCAACTGGTTGCGTTCTTCGCGTTGTGCCACCAATTCCCGCTGGCTTTTGTTCTGATCCGCGATCGTATTCTCGAGTCGCTCCTGCTTTTTCTCCAGACCCAGCCGAATTGACTCGAGTTCACGAGCTTGAGCCGCTTGCTGAGCAGCCAAATCGCGTTCGGCCGCTGAAATTCGTTCATACCAGTAACTTTCCCGTGCCGCTTCGCTGGCAGACTTGCCCGCCAGCCAAGCCTGTGTCGGGTTCACTTCAACCCGGCGGTACTGGTTACGCATCACTTCCGCCAGCCTTGTCTGAGTGCTCTCCAGGTCCTTTTGAAGTTGCGCTTCGTCCCGGCTCAGCTTTTGGATGTCTGTCTCAAGCGCATCCCGATCCTGGTCAAGTGCCTTCAAGCGGTTCTGGGTTTTTTCAAGACGTTGTTCAAGCAGGTTGAGGGCCTTGGCCGCCTGCTTTTTCTCGCCACTGGTTTCATTGATTTCCTTCTTCAATGCATCCAGTTTTCGGCGCACTTCGTCGCGTTCCTGTCGAACACCCGCCGGGTCGCGCACACTGCTTTGCGCCCGAGCAGGCTCGCTGGCGGTCAAGGTGAGCAAGGCCAATGCTGCACCAAGCCCGCCACGGGTACAACGAATCAACTTGGAATAGTTACGCACCTGAACTTACTTGGCCTTTCCCTGGTTTTTCACGGCAGCCATGGCCGCTTCAATTTCAGCCTGGTCGCCCAGGTAGTAGCTGCGAATTGGTTTCAGGTTTTCGTCCAGTTCGTACACCAAGGGGCGTGCGGTTGGAATGTTCACCTGCAAGATTTCCTCTTCGCTGAGATTGTCCAGGTACTTGATCAGCGCACGCAATGAATTGCCGTGTGCAGCAATCAACACCTTCTTGCCTGCTTTAATGGCCGGAGCTATACCCTCTTTCCAAAGGGGGATTACACGATCCACAGTGTCTTTCAGGCACTCGGTGAGTGGAATCTCCTCGGGTTTCAGCTTGGCGTAGCGGGGGTCTTTGCCCGCAAAACGGGGGTCGTCCACCTTCAGCGGGTTGGGTGCAATGGCGTAGGCACGACGCCAGATCAACACCTGCTCCTCGCCAAACTTGGCTGCGGTCTCTGATTTGTTCAAGCCCTGCAAGTCGCCGTAATGGCGCTCGTTCAAGCGCCAGGCGTGCACAACCGGTAGCCACATCTGGTCCATTTGGTCCAGGGCAATCCAAAGGGTGCGAATGGCGCGTTTCAAAACAGAGGTATACGCCACGTCAAAGCTGTAGCCCTCCGCTTTCAGCAGGTCGCCTGCCTTGCGCGCTTCTTCGCGGCCTTTGTCGGTCAAGTCCACGTCGGCCCAGCCAGTAAAGCGGTTTTCCAGGTTCCATTGGCTTTCGCCATGGCGCATCAATACGAGTTTGTACATGTTTGTGGCCTTTAAGTTGCTGTCTAATTAGGCAAACCTCCATTTTAGCCTCGATTCAAGGGGATATAATGACCAATCCATCAAGACCCACTCATTGCAGGATTTATGTCGCAGGAATTTCTGATTCAAAACAGTTGGCTCATCGCCTTGGCCTTTGGCTCTGGCCTCATGTTGATTTGGCCCTTGCTGACCAAAGGTGGCGGTACTCGTGTCACAGTGCCCCAAGCCACGCTGTTGATCAACCAAAAGAAAGCAGTGCTGGTTGACATTCGGGACGATGACTTCGTCAAGAATTCAGGTGTTGTGCCCAATTCAAAGCGCATGGCGATCAAAGACCTGAAAGAAAAAGCCGGCACTCTGGCAAAAACCAAGGAAACTCCCTTGATCGTGTTGTGTCAAACGGGCGCTCGCTCTGGCGCAGCCGCCACAGTCTTGAAAGCGGCAGGTTACACCGACGTATTTGTTCTCGACGGCGGCATCAATGCCTGGAAAGAGGCTGGCTTGCCGGTTAAAAAGGCACAAGATGCAGCCGAGGTCGCGCCCAAGGCCAAAACACCCAAGGCCACCAAACAGATTGCCAAGTGAGAGCAAATGCGGTCGCAGTCAACACAGTAGTCAAGGAATACACATGAGCAACATTCAAGCCCCTGTTCGCATGTACACCAGTGCAGTGTGCCCCTATTGCGTGCGTGCGGAACGCCTGCTCAACGAGCGCGGCGTGCAGAATATTGAAAAAATCCGGGTTGATCTCGACCCATCCCAGAAAGAAAAAATGATGGCTGAAACCGGTCGTCGAACCGTGCCGCAAATTTATATTGGCAGTACACATGTGGGCGGCTGCGATGACCTGTTCGACCTCGATCGTGCTGGTAAGCTCTTGCCACTGCTGGGGCAACCTGGCTAACTTCATTCAAAACTTATTCATTCAATCCATAGGAGCCAGCAAATGGCCGAACAGAATTCAGAAGCAGTGTTTCAAATGCAACGCGTGTACATCAAAGACGCGTCTCTGGAACTGCCCAATGCCCCACAAATTTTCCTCGAGAAAAACCCGCCCAAAATTGAAGTAGCGGTAGATGTAGGTGCACAACGCTTGGCCGAGAATATTTTCGAATCGGAAGTGACTGTTACTGTGACTGCCAAAATCGATGAGAAAGTGGCGTTTTTGGTGGAGTGCAAGCAGGCCGGTATTTTTGAAATTTCAAACGTACCTGAGGAGCAGTTCGATCCCCTGTTGGGCATTCTGTGCCCCAACATGATCTATCCCTACCTGCGCGCCAATGTGGCCGATATGATTACCCGAACCGGCTTCCCGCCTGTTCATTTGTCTGATATCAACTTCGAGCAGTTTTACCAGCAGCGTTTGGCCGCAGCACAGGAGCAGGCTGCCAAGCAAAACGGTTCCGGCATCATCACCACTGCTTAATTGGTGGCACGCATGAACATCACCGTGTTCGGTGCGGGGGCATGGGGCACCGCTGTGGCTGCCCACATGTCGTTAGCGCATGATGTGGTGTTGTGGGGGCGCGATGTCGCCGTGCTGCAATCCATCGCCAGCCAGCGCGAAAACCCGCGTTACCTCG
Organism: Limnobacter sp. CACIAM 66H1; assembly: GCF_001601825.1. Taxonomy (GTDB): domain Bacteria; phylum Pseudomonadota; class Gammaproteobacteria; order Burkholderiales; family Burkholderiaceae_B; genus Limnobacter. The sequence continues at coordinate 57,604 of NZ_LUJK01000015.1, forward strand.
CGGGTATCAAACTTTCGCCTACACTGAAAGTGCAGTCTGATTTTTCGGCGGCTGCCCGGCATGGGCTTGCCCAATCCGATGCACTCTGGGTATTGGGTACGCCCATGGGCGCCCTGCGCCAAACATTGCTGCAGTTGCTTGAAATTGCACCCATTGAGCAATGGCCTGCGCTGGTTTGGCTGTGCAAGGGTTTTGAAGTGGGCACGGGTCAAATGCCGCATCAAGTGGTTGAAGAAGTGTTGGGCAAGCCCTATGGCGGCGCGCTCACCGGCCCTTCATTTGCGGCCGAAGTGGCGCGTGGTTTACCCTGCGCACTTACTGCAGCCAGCGCTGACGAGCTCACCCGCCAAGCCATGGTGCGTGCAGCACACCATGCAGCCCTGCGGGTTTACGAGCTTGACGACCTGGTGGGCGCTGAAGTGGGTGGCGCTGTGAAAAACATCATGGCGGTGGCCACAGGCATTTGCGATGGCATGCAATTGGGGCTAAATGCCCGTGCTGCATTAATTACCCGTGGTATGGCTGAAATCAAACGTTTGGCTGTGGCCTTGGGGGCCCAAGCTGAAACCCTGAATGGTCTTTCCGGTTTTGGTGATCTCATTCTTACCTGTACTGGCGATTTGTCTCGCAACCGGCGCGTGGGTTTGATGTTGGCGCAGGGTAAGTCTCTGGACACCATTCTCAAAGAATTGGGTCAGGTCGCTGAAGGTGTGAAGTGTGCGCCGGTCGTCAAGCAGCTTGCCGCGGAATTGGGGGTTGATATGCCGATTACGGCGGCAGTGAATTCTGTGCTATTCGAGGGTTTGAGCCCCGGGGAAGGCGTGATGCGCCTGCTGTCGCGCGAGGCCAGGTCTGAAGACGCTGAGTAATCGCCCCGGCTTCTGGCCAATTCGGCATGGGTTACTTGTTTCGCACAGAAAACCGCTTGATCCCTTGTTGAATTGATTCTTGCTCACCGAGCTCGGCAAAAGTGCGGGCCGAGTCTCGGTGTAGGCGTGAAGCCGACCGCTGCGAATCCACTCAAACGGGGCGGTTTTCTTGAAGTGCGCCCCAAGTAATCCCACTGCCGAGTTGGCTTAAACCGGCACCGGCCGAATCTCCACCTCCAAGCGACTCACGGCTGGTTTCATCGCCCAATCGGCGGCGGTGTTTCGATCGCCTCGCCTTCAAGAAAACCTGCCCTTGCGTGCCGAGCAGGGCCGTTGTTGCCCAGCATGGGCGACAGAGAACGGACCCGACCCGCAGTTTAGGAGGGTCGTTCTCAGGCATCGCAAGGCTAAGCAAGGGGTCAACAGGTTTTCTGGCGAGAGATCGGAACCCAAGCCGAGAGGGCGATTAATAAGCGCCGAGGGATCGGAGCCCAAGCCGAGTGGGCGACTAAAGAACGCACCGCGAGAGATCGGAACGCAAGCAAACTGGTCGCTTTGCAGTAATCCTTAGCTTCCGCCTTCAAACCCCAGCTGTCGCCAAGCCTCATACACCATCACCGCCACCGAGTTTGACAGGTTCAGTGATCGGCTCTCCGGGCGCATCGGCAGGCGCAACCAGTTTTCGCGGGCAAACCAGTGACGAACGTCCTCAGAAAGCCCCCGTGTTTCACTGCCAAACATCAGGTAATCACCCGGTTGGAATTTCACATCGAAAGGTGAATGTGTCCCCTTGGTGGTCATTGCAAAACAGCGCTGCGGATCGGGTTGGCAACGGTCGAGAAATGCTTGCCAGCTTGCGTGCACCATCATGTTGGCGTACTCATGGTAGTCAAGTCCGGCACGTCGCATCCGGGCGTCTTCCAGTGGAAAACCCAAAGGTTCCACCAAGTGCAGTTGTACGCCGGTGTTGGCACATAGGCGAATGACATTGCCCGTGTTGGGTGGAATTTCTGGTTCAACCAATACCACATTGATCATTCTGGGGTCCTGCACACTGCCATGGTTACAATTGAAATCGCGCCAGCTTTGCGAAGTGCGGCTGCGCAGCTTTGAATGGTTGCTCCCGTGGTGATCACATCGTCCACCAAACCAACCCGAAGGTTCTCTGGGATGCCAATCTTCGCTCTGAATGCCCCCTGCAAATTGAGCAGTCGATCTTCCCGGCCCAGGGTTGCCTGCGCCCCAAGCCCCTCGGTTTTGAGCAGCCAATCCGTTTTCACCGGCCGTTGAATGTGCAGGCCCACATGCCGGGCAATCAAAGCGGTTTGATTATAGCCGCGCCGCCTTAATTTGTCCGGGCTCATGGGCACAGGCACCAACACATCGGGCAAATCCATTCCCGACTCCAGCACGGTAATGCCAAGCCAGTGGCCCAGAAAGCGGGCCATACCGTGGTGATTGCCGTACTTCAACAAGGCAATCCATTGATCAAATGGCGGAACATAATCCGTGCAGACCACGCATTCCACAGGTGCTCGCGCCCCATCCTCAATCATGGGTTTGCAGTGTCTGCAATGTGTCCACCCAAAGGCTTGCAGGCGTGGGCCAAGTGTCAGTGCGCATCGTTTGCAGCGCAGGTCGGCGTCCCGGTGAATGATCGGCGCGCACTGGTTGCACAAATAATACTGAGTGCCCGCAACTCCGTCTGGAAGTGGTACTTGGCAGGCCATGCATCGCCTCGGCACCATGGCGCCGCCAATGCCCTGCCAAGTTCTATAGAATAGGTTGCACCACCTTTTTGCTGATATGGCTCGTTTCACAATGTCCTCGCAGTTCTGGAAAATTCCTCGCTCAAACACCGCTTTGACGCAACAATGGCTGCGACGCATCGAAAAACCATTGCCGTTCATACTCCAAGAGGTGAATCAACGCATGGTGAACCGCGCACAAATCATGCGCCCGGTCGAGGGAGGTGTGGTGCATCAAGGGTGGTTACACCCAGCGGCCTTGCCCAATGTAAAAAACCTGTTTGTCGGACGGGAGTTTTCAGTGTTTGCACCCAAGGCCGTTCACCTGCCCGTCGAGCAAGTTGAACAGGCCGCTGCTTCCTTTCTGGCCAAGCTTTGGCCTGGTCGGGCCGCTCCCAAGCCATCTTCAGCCATTGCGCTTCAAGTCAACAGTCCTTTGCCCCTGTCCGGGGACAGTCAGGCCATGGTGTGGTCGCCGTTGTGGCTGCATGCAGTGGTTGACCCGGCGCAATGCATGGCTGAATGGTTGCGTGTACTGAAGCCGGAGGGTGGGGTATTTTTCAGCTGTTTTGGGCCAGACACCGCTCGTGAGTTACAGGGGTTTGCGCAGGCCATGGGCGAGCCATTCCCAGATTTTGCCGACATGCACGACCTGGGTGACCTGATGAGCAAGCAGGGTTTTTCCGATCCGGTCATGGAGATGGAAAAACTGACGCTGACCTACAGCTCACCAGCCAAGTTGCTTGAAGACTGGCGAGCGTTGTGCGGCAACCATCTTGAGTCGCGCAGGCCTGGTTTGCGAACGCCACGCCACTTATCCCAAGCCACGAAGTGCCTGGAGCAGCTTCGCAATCCGGAAACTGGCCGAATTCCATTGACCCTGGAGTTGGTTTACGGGCACGCCTGGAAAGTCAAAAGAAAAACCAAAACTGATGTAGCCACCGTAAAAATTTCAGACATCAAGGGGCGCAAGGGCGGCAAATAGGGTGTTGCTGCGCAGCATTTTCAAATGTAGCGCATTGTTTTTAACTTATTTCGGGGAAAACAGCTGCGGATTGCACCTGTCTTATTGCTTGCTTTAGAGCCTTGAGCCTATAATTCGAAGGTTTTAATGCACTCTTTTGGGTGTGCATTGGGTCTGAATGACTGCTCTCTGAGAGGTAAATGGGCATGATTCCAGAAATTTCAAGTTCAGCTAATGCGGCGAGCGGCGACGGGCAAATCCCAGCGCCGCAAAGCAGTAGATGGGTTTTTCGACGCAACTGTTCGCTTAGTCCCAAGCAGCTTTGCAGTGGTACCTCAGTTTGTGTGCAATTACTTTGGTAGTTGCAACGGGCTTTTTGCTGGCAGGTTTCTGGATTGTGTTGCCGTTCGCTGGAATCGAGTTGTTGTTGGTAGGTACGGCATTTGTAATCTACGCGAGGCATGCGGCTGATTATGAAATGATCGAACTTCAGCCACACCAGCTTATTCTGGTCATGGCCGATGGCACCAAACTGACCCAGCTTGAATGGTCACCCCAATGGGCCAAACTAAGCTACAACGGAAAATACAAAGCGCCTCTGTTGTTCAGTCACAAAGGCCAACAAGTAAAAATAGGCAAATTTATTGCTGAAAAAGACAAGTCAGCGCTGCACCGCGAATTGAAAGCAGCGTTGGCCAGGGCAGCATGTGCGGTATAGGCATGCGGCTTCCA
>NZ_LUJK01000016.1 GCF_001601825.1 Limnobacter sp. CACIAM 66H1
GTAGACAAGGCACGCATGGCAGCAAACCCGCCAATACCCAGTGGTGAAACGGTTGACTCAGCGCCACCAGCAATCATCACGTCCGCATCACCGTACTCAATGATACGAGCCGCTTCACCGATTGAATGCGTACCTGTTGTGCAAGCGGTCACCATGGCAATATTCGGGCCTTTCAGGCCGTACATGATAGACATGTGACCAGAAATCATGTTGATAATGCTGCCAGGCACGAAGAACGGGGAAATGCGTCGATATCCCTTGTTGATCAAATCGGTGTGCGTATCTTCAATCATTGGCAAACCACCAATGCCTGAGCCAATGCTCACACCAATTCGTTCAGAATTTTGTTCGGTTACTTCAAGACCGGAATCTTTGAAAGCCTGAATTCCCGCCGCCAGGCCGTAATGGATAAAGGTATCCATGCGGGCTGCTTCTTTCCCGGGAATGTAATCGGCCACGTCGAAGCCTTTCACTTCGCCAGCAATTTTTGCTGCCAAGGCCTCGGTATCGAACCTGGTAATCGTCGAAATGCCGGATTTGCCTTGAGTCAGGCTTGTCCAAGCCTCGCTAACAGAATTACCCACAGGGCTAATGATGCCCAAACCGGTAATAACAACACGTCTACGGCTCACAAGCCCTCCCTGTATCCTGTGTTTGCATGAACAGGCAGAGGCCGAGGAAGACAGGCTTCCTCCGCACCTCTTCAAATTCAGCTATTAAGACTTAGAGTTTGTCTTAACGTAATCAATCGCTTGTTGAACTGTGGTGATCTTTTCAGCTTCTTCGTCAGGAATTTCTGTTTCAAATTCTTCTTCCAAAGCCATGACCAATTCCACTGTGTCCAAGGAATCAGCGCCCAGATCATCTACGAAAGAAGATTCGTTTTTGATTTCCTCTTCCTTTACGCCGAGCTGCTCGGCCACAATCTTTTTAACGCGCTGTTCAATGTTTTCCATTACGGAGCCTCCGTGGGTTTTTAATAAAATCGAGTGAGAATAGCAAAGCGATATGACAGATCATATTCTATATGCCCTGCTATTAGCCCATCCACATTCCACCATTCACGTGTAATGTGGTTCCAGTCACATACCCCGCCTGATCGCTGGCCAGATATAGCACTGCCGCAGCAATGTCACCTACCTGCCCCAAACGGCCCAACGGGATTTGTTGCTTCAACTGATCTACCTGAGTTTCATTCAGTGCATCAGTCATGTCAGTTTGGATGAACCCGGGCGCCACACAGTTTACCGTGATATTGCGACTACCGAGTTCACGTGCCAGCGCTTTTGTCATTCCAGCCACACCGGCTTTTGCGGCGGCATAATTGGCCTGGCCGGCGTTGCCACTGGTGCCTACCACCGAAGTGATATTAATCATGCGGCCAGTGCGTGCTTTCATCATGGGTTTCATGGCCAGCTTGGACAACTTGAAAACGGCGGACAGATTCGTGGCAATAACCGCATCCCAATCTTCGTCCTTCATTCGCATGGAAAGCTGATCACGAGTAATTCCAGCGTTGTTCACCAATATTGCCAACGGCCCAAGTTCTTCGGAAATTCTGGTGAACAACGGCTCAAGGCTTTCCGAGTCAGTCACATTCAGCAACGCCCCGAAACCCTTCACACCGGCTGCCCTAAGACCTTCGGTGATGTCTGCTGCCCCCGCTTCGGAGGTCGCAGTGCCCACTACAGCCGCCCCAGCTTTGCCCAAAGTAATTGCGATCTCACGGCCTATGCCGCGACTGGCACCAGTTACCAAGGCCACTTTTCCAGTCAAATCAAACATGGTCATCCGGCTTATCCTCTTATTCCACAGCAAGCACTGCTTGAATGCTGTCGGGGTCAAATATATTGACTACAGGCACATCACTAATCCGCTTCACCAAACCTGCCAAAACCTTGCCGGGTCCGCATTCAACAAACAGGGTTGCACCCGCCGCGGTCATGGCTTCAATGGTTTCAACCCATCGCACCGGCCCATAGGCCTGACGCACCAGCGCGTCACGAATTCTAGCGGGATCGGATTCTACAGCCACATCAATGTTGTTGTACACAGGCACTGCCGGAGAATTGAAGTTTGTGTTGGCCAAAGCTGTCGCCAATTTAACAGAGGCGGGCTTCATCAGGCTTGAATGGAAAGGCGCAGACACAGGCAACTCGAGGGCGCGCTTGGCACCCAGTGCCTTGGCAGCCTCGCAAGCCGCCTTTACGCCTTGTGCACTGCCTGCGATAACCACTTGGCTGGGCGCATTGAAATTCACGGCCTCGGCCACTTCCCCATTCACACAGGCCTGCTGACAGGCTTGGATTACTTGCTCATCGGTCAGACCCAAAATGGCGGCCATACCGCCTTGCCCGACAGGAACCGCCTCTTGCATGGCTTGGGCACGAATGCGAACCAGCCCCAACCCCTCGGAAAAGCTGAACACGCCCGCAGCCACCAAAGCAGCATATTCACCCAAAGAGTGGCCTGCCACCAAATCGGGTGCACTACCACCCGCGGCTAGCCAAGCGCGCAACACAAGCACATCAGCCATTAACATGGCCGGCTGCGTGTTGGTCGTCAAATTGAGAGATTCTGCGGGACCTTGTTCAATTAAAGCTGCAAGATCTTGCCCCAATGCCTGTTGGGCCTCGAGCGCTGTCGTGGTGTACAAACTGGCAGTTGCGCTGTTGCTTTTGAATGCGTTCAACATGCCGACAGCTTGGGAACCCTGCCCAGGAAACAGGAAGGCAATTTTCTTTGTCATTTTCGAGGAATTCATCTAATTTGCAATTTGCGCTATTTTACATGCGAACGAGCACGCTGCCCCATGTAAAACCGCCCCCGACACCCTGTAACAGCACGTTATCGCCTTTTTTAATCTGTTTTTGCTCAATTGCATGGTTCAAAGCCAAGGGAACCGAGGCGGCAGACGTGTTTCCGTGCATGCCGACAGTGATGACAACCCTTTCTTCAGGAAGCTTCAATTTTTTCGCAACGAAATGCAAAATTCTCACGTTGGCTTGGTGCGGAACCAGGAAATCGAGGTCCTCGAGCCTGAAGTCAAGGCTTTCAAATAACTCAAGCGCATTGCTGCCCAACACTGACACCGCTTGGCGGAACACGGCTTGACCATCCATGCGTAGAAACGGATCTCCCACAATTTTCCCGCCTTCAATGCGGCCAGTGGTGTTCAAAATACAGCCAAGGGTGCCGTCGGAGTGCAACTTACAGCCTAATATTCCCGGCTCAGAACTGGCTTGAATGAATACCGCGCCAGCACCATCGCCAAACAACACGCAAGTGGTGCGATCATTCCAGTCCATCAGGCGGCTAAACACCTCCGAACCGATGACCAGTGCATTACCCACCTGACCGGAACGGATCATGGAATCTGCAACAGTCAACGCATAGACGAAGCCACTGCACACGGCCTGAATGTCGAAGGCCATGGCTTTTTTGGCGCCAATTTCGGCTTGAACCGCACAGGCTGTGGATGGGAAAACCTGATCGGGGGTTGAGGTGGCCAACACGATCAAGTCCACTTGATCTGGAAGAACGCCTGCAGCTTTCAGAGCCTGCAAGGCAGCCTTGCTGGCCATTTGACAGTTTGTTTCATCGGCTTCGCAAAGATATCTTTGCTTGATCCCGGTGCGCGTTTCAATCCATTCGGCACTGGTTTCCACGCCTTTCTTGGCCAGAAACTCAGTCAACTCCTGATTTGAAACCGCACGCCTTGGCAGGCTTGCGCCGGTGCCAAGGATTGCACTGTATTGAGACATTAAATCACTTGGTCTGGTTTTGCCTCGACTAGTGCAGTTGCTGCCTCTTGATTACCATTGGTCGCTGGGGCGGCCAATGGCACATAGTGCGACATGGTGAGCCTGATGCTATCCAGCAAATTGCCGTTGGCTGCATCGTAAGCTCGCTTGATCGCATAGAAGAAGGCATAGGCATCTGCCGAGCCATGGCTTTTGATCACAATCCCTTTCAGCCCAAGCAATGCAGCTCCGTTGTAGCGGCGGTGGTCCACCCTTTTTTTGAATCGAAGCAACACTGGCGCCGCAAATACTGCAGCAACTTTGGGCCACAGGCCTCTCTTGAACTCTGTCTTGATTATATCGCCCAGCATTTGTGCCAGGCCCTCAGAGGTTTTGAGGGCTACATTGCCCACAAAACCGTCACACACCACTACGTCGGTGGTGCCTTTGTAAATATCATTACCTTCCACGTTGCCATAGAAGTTCAACTCACTGGCGCGCAGCAATTCCGAGGCCTTTTTAACCACATCATTGCCCTTGATCACTTCCTCACCAATATTCAGCAAACCTACTGTGGGCCTTTCAATTCCCTCAGTGCCTTTCACGAAGGCTGATCCCATGACAGCGAACTGAAACAAATGGGCCGGTTCGCAGTCTACGTTGGCTCCCAGATCGAGCATTAGCGTGCCCTTGCCTTTCATGTTGGGCAAGGCCGAGGCAATTGCGGGTCGATCAATGCTATCAAGGGTTTTGAGTACAAAACGGGAAATAGCCATCAGCGCACCTGTATTGCCAGCACTGACGAACGCGGATGCCAACCCGTCTTTTACCAGGTTGGCGCATACTCGAATAGATGAGTCTTTCTTGTTGCGCAAGGCCTGTGCGGGAGGCTCGTCCATCTCAACCACCTCACTGGCGTGACGGATCGTGATCTGGGGATGCTCCAGCGCTTTTTTCTTGGCCAGGGCCGCCTCTATTTCAGCCTGCTTTCCGACGAGCACAAGCTGAACGTCGGGGTGCTGTTTGAGAAAGCGCAAACAGGCCGGGACGGTGACCGACAAACCGTGGTCTCCACCCATGCAATCAATTGCTATGCGAACCATCCGTTCTTAGACCTTTTGGTTTTCATGGCAACATGACTGCAGTTGCCTTGTTGATTTGTAATTAATTACTCGTCAGCTTTGGTTTTTACCACTTTCTTGCCACGATACATGCCGTTGGGGCTGATGTGGTGGCGCAGGTGTGTTTCACCAGATGATGAGTCAGCGGACAAGGTGGGCGCTGTCAGGTTCTGGTGTGAGCGGTGCATTCCACGCTTTGAGGGTGATTTTTTGTTCTGTTGAACGGCCATTTTAAAGCTCCATGTATAAAAGTGTTACTTCTTGCCACCCTTGAGCAAATCGCCCAGGTTAGCAAAGGGACGCTGTACTTCCTGTGTTTGACCATCAGCAGTGTCATCCTGATAGTCGTCAGTATCTTGCATGTCGGCCCCCTCTTCTCGCCAGCTTCGCCCCGCTAATTCAGCGCAGGCATCATGCTTGGGAAACATAGGGCATGCCAACAAAATCTCGTCTTCCAGCCAATCTCGCAAGTTTATCGCACCCGGACATGCAACAACGTCAGTGTCCTCATCGAGCGTGTCCTCATCATAGCTGTCCGCCTGCGTCTCTGACGTCATCAAAATCAAATGACGATCAAAGTCAATGACGTTCTGCACACCTGAACCACACACTACACAAGAAAGCTCTGCGGTAAAACGGCCTTTGAACCGAATTACGCTCTCAGACTTGGCGTTGATTCGCCCGGAAACCTCCCAATAAGCGACGTGACTGGACAGAATGTTTTCATCGCTTGCCAGCCTTGGGAAATCAAACTTCACATCTTCGCTGCAGATGCTTTCGCCCAAGCGAGAAAACGACCAAGCGTCGAATTCTTCAAACTGTTTTAATGGGCCTTTTTGGCGCATGCCGATAAGAAAAGCAGGAAACGCGCGATAATACTCTGCCTAACGTAATCTGTCAAAGCCAGCGCGCTATCCAAATGACCCGTTCACTGTATCTAGCTTCCAGTTCCAAGTATCGCCGTGAGCTGCTGACTCGCCTGCAAATCAGTTTCAGATGCGAATCGCCTCAAATTGATGAATCCCCGGAACCCAATGAATCTCCCTTGGAAACCTGCACGCGTCTCGCTCGGGAAAAAGCCATGGCAGTGGCCGCCGAGCACCCGACTGCAATTGTCATAGGATCAGACCAGGTGGCAGACGTGGATGGCGTGGCCATTAGCAAGCCCGGCACCCATGATAGAGCCCGTGCACAATTGCGAAGCATGAGCGGGAAGACAATTGTGTTTCATACCGCCGTCTGCATTTACTGTCATGAAACCTCTCAAGCTGTGGAGTTTACAGTGCCCACTTCAGTGGAATTTCGGGAATTGAATTCCGCTGAAATTGAACGTTACCTCATTGCGGAAGAGCCTTATGATTGCGCAGGTTCAGCAAAAAGTGAAGGCTTGGGCATATCGCTACTCAAGCGAATTGAGTCAAGTGACCCGACTGCCCTGATAGGGCTGCCTTTGATCGAGGTGGCCAACGCACTTCGGCAATTCGAAATCACTCTTCCTTGACATGCTTTATTTAGTTCCGAGCCCGCTAAGCCAGAAAACTCCAAAACTGCCTTTACTGGAGGCCGACCTGCCCTTGGTGCGGCAATGCAACACCTGGCTGGTAGAGAACGCAAAACCGGCTAGGGCTGCCCTAGGGCATTTCAATATGCCCACGGCCATTCGGGATCTGCAAATATTTGAAATCGCGCAACTAAATCCCCAGCAACGCCAAGATATCGTGCAACGCTGCAAGGCAGGGGAACCAATTGCGGTGATGAGTGACGCAGGCTGCCCCGGCGTGGCAGACCCAGGCGCCGAGATTGTAGGTCTCGCGCACCGACTGGGATGCCCGGTTCACCCTTTGGTAGGTCCAAGCTCTATTTTATTGGCGCTCATGGGAAGTGGCTTGAATGGACAAAACTTCCGCTTTTACGGATACCCGCCCTTGGACCCGGGGCAGCGTGATGCATGGATAAAACAGACGGAGCGAGAGTCCAGGACGCAACGCTGCACTCAAATCGTTATCGAAACACCATTCAGAAATGACAAACTGATTGAGGCACTTCTGAAACAGCTTTCTGACTCAACCTTGCTTTGCATAGGCTGGGACTTGACAGGCGACGAGCAGCAAATACAAACCAAAACTGTTGAACAATGGAAAAAACGGATGCCTACGCCAGGCAAGTCACCCTGTCTGTTTTTGTGGTTGTCAGCCTGATTTGTTCAACTCTTTTACTGAAAACCAAGGGTTTGCTTAAGCCCGAGCTCTGGAAACACACTGCGAACACCCTGACCAAACACAACACCCACCCGCTGAGCAAAACGCTCCGCAAATGAATCTTGCTCGGTGTAGTCCAGAATATCTTCGGCCTTCAGCACATCACGCGCAACGGTATCAATCGACCCTAATTCGTCTGCCAAGCCTAACTCAACACTCTTTGCGCCAGTCCAGACCAAACCACTGAACAATTCGGGGTTCTGTTGCAGCTTTTCACCTCGACCTTCTTTAACTACCTCGATAAACTGTTTGTGAATTTCCTCTGCCATTTGCTTGGCGAATTCAGTCTGGTAGGGATCTGCTTCACTGAAAGGATCCAGAAAACCCTTGTTTTCGCCAGATGTGATCAAACGGCGTTCGACGCCCAGTTTCTCCATCGTTCCTGTGAAGCCGAAACCATTCATCACCACCCCAATGGAGCCCACCAAACTGGCTTTATCCACAAAAATTTTGTCAGCTGCCGCCGCGACGTAATATCCACCCGAGGCACAGACCTCTTCTACTACTGCATAAAAGGGTTTGTCGGGATACTTGGCGCGAAGACGCTTGATCTCGTCGTTGATCAGGCCAGCCTGAACGGGGCTACCGCCGGGGCTATTGATTCGGAGAATGACACCGACAGAGCCTTCACTTTCAAACGCCGCTCTGAGGCTGGAGTTTATTCTGTCAGCGCTGGCCAGGCTATCACTGGAAATGACACCATCTAGATCCACCAGTGCAGTGTGTCGGCTGACTTCAAGGCTGGGCGTGGCGGTAAACCCCAGCACTGAGGCAATTAAAATACCCACATACACCAAACCGATCAACTTGAAAAAGATGCCCCAACGTCTCTTTCTTCGTTGCTCAACCAACGCTTCGGAGGCCAGCTTTTCCAGAAGCTTTCGCTCCCATTGATTGTTTTCATCACTCATATTCAATCCTCAATACCATCGGCCGGCACCGTAATCAGCTCAGTAGGGGTCCAGTACACGACACCGTTTTTCTCTTCTACATTCAATCGCACCAACGGGTTACCGTCACATGGGCCACCCAAGCAACTGCCGTCGGTGGCGTCGTAACTGGCACCGTGAGTGGCACACACCACAATTCGACCAGAATCGTCGAGAAATTCGCCATAATTCCAGTCAAGTTCAACGGGTACATGGGAACAACGATTCAAAAAACACCTCACTGCATCATCAACACGTACCACGAATGCAGTGGTTTCCTCGTTGTTATACAAAACCCTGAAGCGGTAGCTTGTGCCGCCCTCTTCTAGTTCACTGGATTGACATACCTGAATTTGCTGCATATTGATTGATTAGCGGGCTGAGATTGTTTGAATGAGCCAAGGGGCCAACTCATTGATTGAACGAAAAGACTCCAGATGAGGCACTTGATTCAGTAATTTGGGTGGGTGAGCGCCTGTCTGAACCGACAAGGCGTGCACGCCAGCGGCTTGAGCCATATTCAGATCGTGCGTCGTATCACCGATCATGACCACATGTGCTGGGTCTGTATTGAACTCCTCCATCAACTCCAAAATCATTTGAGGATGGGGTTTGCTGTGACATTCGTCTGCGCAACGTGAACTCATGAAATAACGAGCTGTATCAGAGTTCGCCATGGCGCGGTTCAGGCCTTGCCTGCTTTTACCCGTGGCCACTGTGCAAATAACCCCCATTTCATTCAGTTGTTTAAGAAGGGGAACGGCACCGGTAAACAATTCCAACTCGTGATCTTTGCTGAGGTAGTGCTTGCGGTAGCTTTCAACCAGCAGGCCAATTTGGGCCTCGCTTGCTCCGGGGGCTGCATGGCGTAACGCATCACTCAAGCCCAAACCGATGACATAAGAGGCAATCTCCTCGCCGGGATCAGGCAAGCCGGCATCTAGACAGGCTCTCTGAATGGAGCGCGTAATCGCACCGGTTGAGTCGAGTATGGTGCCATCCCAATCAAACACCACCATTTTGTAGGTCATCTGCTTTGTACTGCCTGTAACGATTTTAAAAAACTGTTCAATTCGGGGGCCAAAGGAGCCTCTAGTACTATAGTTTCATTTGAAGCCGGATGAACCAGCTGCAAGCGTGCTGCGTGCAAAAACATGCGTTTCAGGCCATGTCTGGCCAATTGTTTGTTCATTTCAAAATTTCCGTAGCGATCATCGCCAGCAATTGGAAACTTGTTGGCACTGGTGTGCACCCTGATCTGGTGAGTCCGTCCAGTCAAAATTTGCGCCTGAATTAAAGTAAAAAGTGAGTAATTCGATTTATACTCCTGAATTATCTTGAACTTTGTTAAAGCCTTATCCCCATTCTCATCGACAAAAACCCTTGCTTCCTTCTCACCCGCCTGAGTTTTCAGTAAAGGTAGATCAACTTGTCGAAGTGTCGTTGGCCAACGTCCGAGTACCAAGGTTTGGTAGTACTTCTTCCAAGATCGAGCTCTCAGTTGTTCCTGTAAGATTCTGAGAGCGCTACGCTTTTTAGAAATAATCAAGATTCCCGACGTTTCACGGTCAATGCGGTGAACAAGCTCCAAATCTTGATGGGTTTCAGACCTAAGTGCCCGAATACATTCAATTAATCCAAAGCTTGAGCCCGAACCACCGTGAACTGCCATGCCAGAAGGCTTGTTGACCACCAGCAAATGTTCATCTTCAAACAACACGGGTATTTCAGCGGCGGTTCTTAACAGCTGTGCTTTATTTACAGTGTTACTTGATGAAAGAGATTCAAGTGTCTGTTTTTCCAGTACTTGAATTGGAGGAATACGTACCACATCACCCACACACAGCTTGGTTTTAGCCTCTGCACGCTTTCTGTTGATTCGCACCTCTCCCGACCGGATAATTCGAAAAACATGGCTTTTGGGTACGCCTTTGCAGACGCTGCACAAAAAGTTGTCCAGTCGCTGGTTTTGATGTTTTTCGTCAATTTCGAGCAAAACAGCCCTGTCTGGATTGGGTTTTTCCTGTGTTTTCAATTCTTTGTTTTACCAATTGGGCGGGTTCAGCATATAATCGGATTATCGCTTGGGAAGCGTCCGAAATCACTTCTGGATACGCCCCATGGCGATTTTATTTAGTGGGTGTGCCGCCTACCCTGGATGGTGGCAATGATGGCTGAAAAAGAGGCGCGCGGCTGAATGCCCGCCTTAAGCTGGAAACAAAGAATTTTACGCACCAGCGCGCACAAGAAGCGCTGGGTACTAACAAAAACGACGCAGGCCCACCTTACGCAGGTGAAATTTGAACCAATATTTATTATTAAATATCAATGCCTTAGTTTAATCGCCGCTCTTGGTTATATCCGAGTGGCGCATTGTTGTATTCGTTTTTGAATCTCTTTGTTCCTTCCGCTTTTTCAGCATCTCTTTTCGCACTGCGGTGCCATTGGAGTGTGCATGAAGCGCATGTTATTTAACGCAACTCATTCAGAAGAGTTGCGGGTCGCGATTGTCGACGGCCAGAAACTTATCGACATTGACATCGAAACTGCGGGCCGTGAACAACGGAAAAGCAATATTTACAAGGGTGTAATTACCCGAGTAGAACCTAGTCTTGAAGCCTGTTTCGTCAACTACGGCGAGGACCGACACGGTTTTCTGCCTTTCAAGGAAATTTCCCGACAATATTTCAAGGAAGGCGTTGAAGCCGGGAAAGCCCGTATTCAAGACGTCGTCAAAGAAGGCCAGGAGCTATTTGTTCAGGTTGAAAAAGAGGAACGTGGCAACAAGGGCGCGGCCCTGACCACTTTCATTTCACTGGCTGGCCGTTATTTGGTACTGATGCCCAACAACCCCCGCGGAGGAGGCGTTTCCCGTCGTATTGAAGGTGAAGAACGGCAGGAACTGCGTGAAGCGCTCGACAAGCTTGAATACCCCAAAGGAATGAGCATTATTGCTCGTACAGCCGGTATCGGCCGCTCGGTAGAAGAATTGCAGTGGGACTTAAATTACCTGTTGCAACTCTGGACTGCCATCGACGGGGCCGGGAAATCTGCCAACGGCGCATTCCTGATTTACCAGGAAAGCAGCCTTGTTATTCGCGCCATTCGCGATTATTTCAGCCCTGATATCGGCGAAGTGCTCATCGACACCGATGAAATTTACGACCAAGCCAAACAATTCATGCAGCATGTGATGCCTGACATGATGAATTTGGTGAAGCGCTATCGCGATGATATCCCCTTGTTCAGTCGTTTCCAGATTGAACACCAAATTGAAACCGCCTACAGCCGCATGGTTCCCCTGCCTTCGGGCGGAGCCATCGTCATCGATCACACGGAAGCCTTGGTATCGATTGACGTGAACTCGGCCCGCTCTACCCGCGGCACCGACATTGAAGACACTGCCCTTCGTACCAACCTGGAAGCAGCGGAAGAAGTAGCCCGTCAGTTGCGCTTGCGCGACTTGGGTGGCCTGATCGTGATCGATTTCATCGACATGGAAAAAGCCAGCAACCAGAAAGAAGTGGAAAACCGGGTTAAAGACAGTCTGCATTTTGACCGTGCACGTGTGCAAATGGGCAAGATCAGCCGTTTCGGCCTGATGGAACTAAGCCGTCAACGCATTCGCCCTGCCCTGAATGAAGGCTCGCACACCACTTGCCCACGCTGCAACGGCACGGGTGTGATTCGCGACACAGAAAGCACAGCGCTGCATGTACTGCGCATTCTGCAAGAAGAAGCCATGAAAGAAGGCACCGCCAGCGTGCACGTGCAGGTTCCGGTCGATGTGGCTACGTTTCTTCTGAACGAAAAGCGTTCAGAAATTTACAAACTGGAAGCGCGCTTGAAGGTCAATGTGCTGTTGATTCCAAACAAACACTTGGAAACACCACACTATGAAATTACCCGCTTGCGCCATGACGATGAACGCCTGGAGGATCCGCGTCAGAGTTTTGAACTGGCTACATCCAAAGACGAACAAAGCTACTACGACAAGAAAACCGAAGGCGAAGCGGTAAAACGTCAAGAAGCGGTGATCAAAGGCGTCATTCCAACCCAGCCTGCCCCACCCCACCAGGAACGCAAGCCAAAGGCTGAACTGGCTGTTGTGGCTGCAGCACCCGCTGGCCCTTCCTTGATTCAGCGAATAATCAGCTGGTTCAAGCGAGGCACCACAGCAGAAATACCGGCAGTGGTGATTGAACAAAAGTCCAATGATCGCACTGGCCGGGGACAGAACCGTTCCCAGGGAGATCGCAACGATCAACGCAATGGGCGCGGTGGAAGAAATCGCCGACGTGGTGGGCGCGGTCGTGACGATGAGGCCACAAACACATCCTCTGGTGACGAGGTCAAGGCCTCCGATGCCCAACAAACAAGTGCCGGGCAACCGAATCGTGGTGGCAGAGGCAAACCACGCGATGAACGCGCTGCCGGCGCCGAGGTTCTGGAAGTGAAACCTTTGGCGGCCGTCGAGGCTGTGGCTGGCGATTCGGCCGAGTCATCTGCCGAACAAAGCGAACGCACTGGCGGTCGCCGCCGCCGCCGTCGCGGTCGTGGAGGCCGCGGTGCGGGCGAAGGTGAAACCAGCACATCTGTGGATCAGGCTGCGATGCAATCCGAAGACGCATTCCAGGCCGCAGACTCAGCAGAAGACGAAGAGCTGGCCAACAAGATTGCTGAAACCATGTCGTACGGCAGTGATGAAGAAACGGGTGGAGATGAGCCACGTCGCCGTCGTCGTCGCCGTGGTCGTGGTGGCAATCGTGACGGTGCTGCACGTGATAACGCTGAAACCGGACAGAATTCAGAAACTTTGCTGGACAAGCCCGATGAAGTTGCGGATGCAATAGGTGACCAGCCAATTGCAGCTACTGGCATGCATGTTTCGGAAATGGGCTTACCTGCTGAACCTACTCAAATGGGTTCCACCGAGAACAACCCTGATGAGTCCAACGTAGCTATCGCAGATGTACAGGCGGTGCAATCAGTGATCGCGGCGGTAAGCCAAGTTCAGGACGCTGATCCAGTCGTGGTTGAATCGGAAGCCGTCTCAACACCGGTCACGGAATCTGATGTCATTGCCGCCCCAGTCCAGGCATCAGAAACCCTGACTGAAGCTGGGGCAGACACCACAGCCCAGCCAACGCCCGTTGTTGATAACGAGGTGGTGAGCAAAGCAGCCCCACCCCAGCCAACAGCACAGTTGAATAAGGCTGAACTGGAACAAATGCTGAGCAGCGCTGGCATGCTGTGGGTTGAAACTGATCACGAAAAATGGTCAGTGGTTCAATCCAACCTGGCGGCAGCACCCAAACCTGTTCGTGTTCCTCGTGAACGCAAACCAGTTGTTCAAATTGCAAGCGAGAACCTGGTACTGGTTGAAACCAAGCCTGAGTTTAGAAGCGGTTCCAACTAAGATGAAGTGATGCGGCTGTGACCATCAGTCACTGCCGCATGGGTGTACAGGTGCAGCACGAAAGTCTCTAGATGCGGTGAAGTGTGAGTGGTTCGCTAAGCAGTCAACCGCCACTCGACAACATTCAAACAAAAAGCCCGATGAGAGCAGTATTCATCGGGCTTTTTGTTTAATCGATAAAAAAACCCACTCGTTATTGAGTGGGTTTTGTGTTGCTCTAAAGGCATCTCAAGATGAGAGTAACTTTTATTGCGCCATGACCTGAGAACCCATGGCGGTTGCGCCTTCCTTGGAACGCACCGGCGAAATCTTGCCGGACTTGATGTCATCGTACCAAGCATCGTGGTGAGCCTTTGCCCATGTTTCATCCACATAGCCATCACGCATCGCTTCCAGAGCACCTTCCATGCCAATAGAGCCAATGTAAATGTGGCCCATGGACATGATGATGAACAACAGTGCGGCACTGGCATGAATCACGTGTGATTGTTGCATCAGCAGGCGTTCCTGGTCGAAGTTGGGGAAGTTCAGGATCAGCCCCGTGGTGGACACGACGATACCAAGTACCGTCACACCGCCCCAGAACCAGATCTTTTCACCCATGTTGAAGCGACCTGCAGGCGCGTGGCCGAACAAACCGCCACCCTTCTTCAGCCACTCAATGTCATTCTTCTCAGGCATGTTGTCCTTCACATACATGATGAAGAACACAATCACGCTGACTGCGAACAATGGACCCACGAAGTTGTGAATCACAATGCTGATGGAAGCGAGCCAAGAGTTAAGCGTAAGCCCCATCCAAGGCGCCAACACATACTTGCCAAACATCAACAGCAAGCCGGTCAAGGCGAGTGCCACGAAGCTGAATGCCATGGTCCAGTGGGCCACACGCTCAGCCGATGTAAAACGCTCGATCAACCTGCCAGTGCGTGGCTCTGGCAACTTGACAGGGCCTTTCACCAAGTGAGCACCCACAATCAACAGGAAAATTACCGCAACAGCCCAGCCGCCGTAGTAAGAAATCCAGTCATTGCGGATTTGACGCCATGTTTCACCGCTTTTATTGATCAACACACCAGTTTCACGACCTTTGATCACGGTAGTGAACGATTCACCAGACGCAACGTCTTCCCACACTGGCGAGTTGTTGAGGGGCTGCGTTTGTTGCTTTTGAACCTGCGCTTGTGAGCGTTCAGAAGCATCTTGCGCCATGGCCCCCATTGACCAAAGTGAGCACACGGCAAATACCATGGCCATGAACAAAGCCACGAAGGCCTTGTTCAGACCCGGATTTGCAGCGGCCCGAATGGTTGAATGTGTCATGATTGACTCTCCTTATTGGGCCTTTGCCGAGTCGCCAGTACGAACATACTCGTTCTGGGCTTTGGCTCGGACGTTCAGGGTTTCTTGCCAGCTTTCCTTGTCGCCTGCCTTGAAACCGCCGGCAGTATACTGACCGCCGCCTGTTTCAAATGCTGGTGTATCAGCCTTGCCTGCATACCCCTTGCCGTTGTTGGCGTCTTCCAAGGGTGAACAGCCAGTGACCAAGATAAGGCCCGCGAAGGCCCCGGAAAGAATCAACTTGCCGCGAAGCGCCATATTACGCGCCCTCCTTGGCGGGTTGACCATAAGCTGAACTCCAGCCCCATACCTCTGCACCCTTGCCTCGAACAACTACGCGATTGCGGAAGATGTCGGAAACCACGTCGCCGTCACCTGCCAACAATGCCTTGGTTGAACACATTTCGGCGCACAGCGGCAATTTGCCTTCAGCCAAACGGTTACGGCCATATTTCTCGAACTCGGCCTGAGATGCGTCTTCTTCCGGACCACCCGCACAGAATGTGCACTTGTCCATTTTGCCGCGTTGACCGAACGCACCTTCCTGAGGGAATTGTGGCGCACCGAAAGGACATGCGTAGAAACAGTATCCGCAGCCGATACACAGATCCTTGTCGTGCAATACAACACCTTCGTCGGTCTTGTAGAAGCAGTTCACGGGGCAAACGGCCTGGCAAGGCGCGTCTGAACAGTGCATACAGGCCACGGAGATTGAGCGCTCGCCCGGTTCGCCGTCGTTGATGGTTACCACGCGGCGGCGGTTAATGCCCCACTCTACCTCGTGCTCGTTTTTACATGCGGTGACGCAGCCATTGCACTCAATGCAACGCTCGGCATCACACAGAAACTTCATACGTGCCATTTTCTTATCTCCTTTGCATTAGTGCTCAAACCAGCTTTTCAATCTGGCAAACAGTGGTCTTCGTTTCCTGCATCATGGTTACGCTGTCGTAGCCGTATGTGGTTGCAGTGTTCGCTGCTTCACCACGAACCACAGGCGCCGCACCTTCTGGGTAGTACTGCAGAAGGTCTTTTCCTTCCCAGTGTCCAGAGAAGTGGAATGGCAAGAACACCGTGTCTTCGCCCACACGACGTGTGACTAAGGCTTGCACCTGAATCTTCGCGCCAGTCGGGGTCATCACACGGACCTGATCACCATGCTTGATGCCACGATCGTTCGCTGCCTTGGGGTTGATTTCAACAAACATGTTTTGCTGAAGTTCAGCCAGCCATGGGTTGGAACGAGTCTCCTCACCACCACCTTCGTATTCCACCAGTCGACCTGAAGTCATGATCAATGGGAAGGACTTGCCAATGTCGGCGTTCTTCTCTTGAATTGACTTGTACAACGTTGGCAAGCGCCAGAAACTGGCCTTGTCATCGTGAGTTGGGTACTTGGCCACCAAATCTGGCTTGGTTGAGTAAATTGGTTCACGGTGCTTTGGCACTGGATCAGGGAAGTTCCACACCACGGCGCGCGCCTTGGCGTTACCGAATGGGTGGCAACCGTGCTTCATGGCTACGCGCTGGATACCGCCAGAAAGATCGGTTTTCCAGTTCTTGCCTTCGGCTTCGGCCTTCTCGGCTTCGGTCAGGTCATCCCACCAGCCCAACTGTTTGAGCATGTCTGCGGTGAATTCAGGGTGACCAGTAGTAATCTCGGCACCCACTGGGTGTGAGCCAGCTTCAGCCAACAAATTGACACCGTCTTTCTCAACACCAAAGTTGGCGCGGAAGTTACCTCCACCGTCCATCACTGATTTCTCGGTCGAGTACAGATTGGGCGATCCTGGGTGCTTGATATCGGCTGTACCGTAACATGGCCATGGCAAACCGAAGTAGTCCCCGTCACAAGGACCGCCTTCCGCCTTTAATGTACGCACGTTGAAAGTGTGCATGTTTTTCATGTGCAACTTCAAGCGCTCTGGGCTTTGTCCGGTGTAACCGATAGTCCATGTGCCTTTGTTGATTTCTTTCAAGACGGATTCCATTTCGGGTTCCATCATGCCACCCTTGCCTTTCACCAGAGTGTGTGAACGGCTGAACTCATCCGCAAAGCCCAGCTTTTCGGCCAACTGATACATGATCATGTGGTCTGTGCGGCTATCGAACATGGGTTCGATCACCTTTTCACGCCACTGCAGCGAACGGTTGGAAGCCGTACAGGAACCAGAACACTCGAACTGTGTTGCAGCAGGCAGCAGGTATACCTCGCGGTTTGGATTCAAACCAGCCGGATCACCTGGCATGGCCGCCATGGAGGCAGTTGCTGACGGATAAGGATCGATCACCACGAGCAAGTCAAGCTTGTCCATGGCTTTCTTCATGTCCAAACCACGGGTTTGTGAGTTTGGTGCGTGGCCCCAGAAGAACAAACCACGCAGGTTACCGGCCTTTTGATCAATCAGCTCTGGATTTTCAAGTACACCATCAACCCAGCGAGACACCGTCATACCCGCTTTAGTTGACATACCCTCGGCGTAACGGCTCTTGATCCATTCGTAATCCACTCCCCAAACACGGCACCAGTGTTTCCACGAACCTTCCGCAACACCGTAGTAACCAGGCAATGAGTCTGGGTTTGGACCTACGTCGGTAGCACCCTGAACGTTGTCGTGTCCGCGGAAAATATTTGCACCGCCGCCAGATACACCAATGTTGCCCAATGCCAATTGCACGATACAAGAGGCGCGAACCATGGCATTACCGATAGAGTGCTGAGTTTGCCCCATACACCACACCAACGTGCTTGGACGATTTTTGGCCATCATCTCAGCCACTTTGTACATTTGCGCTTCGCCAACACCGCAGGCTTCTTCAACCTTGTCAGGAGTCCAGTTGGCCATTACATCGGCCTTGATCTGGTCCATGCCATACACGCGGTCATTGATGTACTTTTTGTCTTCCCAACCATTCTTGAAGATGTGGTGCAACAAACCAAACAGGAAAGGAATGTCTGAACCGGAACGAATGCGAACATATTCGTCAGCGCGCGCAGCGGTTCGAGTGAAACGCGGATCAACCACGATCATTTTTGCGCCAGTTTCCTTGGCATGCAGCATATGCAATACAGACACAGGGTGAGCTTCAGCAGCGTTTGAACCGATGTACAACGCACACTTCGTGTTTTGCATGTCGTTGTAGGAGTTGGTCATTGCGCCGTAACCCCAAGTGTTTGCGACGCCAGCCACTGTGGTGGAGTGGCAAATGCGAGCTTGGTGATCGGTGTTGTTGGTGCCCCACATGGACACCCATTTGCGCAGCAAATAAGCCTGTTCGTTGTTGTGCTTGGAAGAACCGATGAAAAACACGGAATCTGGACCGTTTTCTTCACGCAGCGCCAACATTTTCTTGGTGATACCGTCCAGGGCCTCGTCCCAAGTGATCTTCTGGTATTTGCCGTTGACCAGCTTCATGGGGTATTTCAGGCGATATTCACCGTGACCGTGTTCGCGCAAGGCCGCACCCTTGGCGCAGTGTGCGCCTAGGTTGATCGGACTTTCAAATACAGGGTTCTGCCGAACCCAAACACCGTTTTGAACAACCGCGTCGGTGGCACAACCCACAGAGCAGTGCGTACAAATTGTTCGCTTAATCTCGATAGGGCCTCCAGCAGTGCCGCCCTCAGCGGCAGCTTCAGCCTTGCGCACCATGCCAAATGGCAAACTGCCCGCTACCGCACCTGCACCCACACCGATACCGGAGCGCTTCAGGAATGCACGGCGATCCATGGTGGCGCCCAAGCGTGACCCAATTTTATTGAGCAAACTGTGGTTGTGATTGGGAATCACTTTGGCCACTGTCTTTTCGTCTCTTCTCTTTAACATCCTGGTCTCCTTGATTTACACCAGCAAGGTTCTGTAATAGGTTTTCACATGCTCAGAGAGCTGATAACCCTTCGATTTTTTCTCAGTGCCTGCGGCAGCGGCCTGTTCAGCCACTTCAGGTTGTTTGCTGACTACCAATGCAGCACCAGCGGCAGCGACACCCGCGCCAGCACCCACCAGAAACTGGCGTCTTGCTAGTTTGGGTTTGTCTTGATTTATCATTTTCTTGGTCATCTCATCACCTCCAATCAAACGGCACTTTCAAAATCGAAAGACTGTGTTTCAACATCAAAGAACACGCGGGCCAAACGACCCACAGTTTTGTAAAAATCGGTATTATTTGCGGCCTCTATGTCGTCGACCATTCGACCATACCAACTCGCCATGTGGGTCTGAAAAAAGGCACGCTGCTCAGCGAACGACACGGGCGGGTCGTCCGCCAAAATCAGGTAGCGCATCACCTCACAAAGAAAAGCAATGTGATCCTCTGTCTCCACCAATGCTTCGTCCCGTGTTAGCCCAAACTTGGCCAAATCGTCGCGCAAAACAATCAAGGGTTTCTCGTTTAAAAAACCTGCCATGTAATACGAGCCGTACAACATGACTTCTGGGCGTCCGACACCAATAAAGTTGTCGACAAACTCCTGATTGATTCTCTTGCTGTCAAATTGCCCAACCACGCGGAGCAACTCCGAAAACTCAAAACCCAGAGGGGTAGTAATATCGAGCGATTCGCGGTCGATTTCTCGAAAACGAGCCAAAAACTCATCGCTCACGTTTCCGGAAAACAACTGAGACAACAAGCCGTAAAAGTCGGCACGAGCCCAGTCCTCACCGGCGATCAAGTTGTCGTCCTGTTGAGTCTGGGTGTTCATTTTTTCACCTCAAAAATAGTCATCTCGTCTTTAGCGCTGTACATGTCGGTTACCCTACAATCCGCGCACATTTTCAATCGGTTTGCATTGCGCTCGAACATGCTGTGCTGGCTGAGCTTGGCGAACATGTTGTCGATCATGTGCTTGGTACCGAAGGCCTTTCCACAGCTGATGCAATGAAATGGCTGGGATTCGTTCAACACACGTTTTTCACGTGCAGCGGGGCCCAACAGCAATTGAGGCATCAACTGCATGGCATTTTCAGGGCATGTTTCAACGCACAAACCACATTGCACGCAGTTGCGCTCAATGAAGCGCAGCTGCGGCATCTCTGGGTTGTCAATCAAAGCAGACGAAGGACACGCACTGGTGCAACTCATGCACAAAGTGCATTTGTCCTTATTCACCAACACCGCTCCAAAAGGGGCAGCCGCAGGCAAAGTAATTGGCTCGGAGAAGCTAAAGCCAGCATTTTTTTGCGCGTGTTCAACCAGATGATCCACCGCGAATTCCATGCGGGTGCGTTTGTTGGAAGACAGTTCGAAGCTGGCTGGCTCTACAGCAGAGGCACCAAGGTCCGTAAGCTCGAATAACTTGGCAGTTTGATCTATTGTCAGCAAGCGAACACGACGACCCAAGCCAATGGCCTCGAGCAAGGTATTGACCCAGCCCATTTGCGCATCTAGAGGTTCGCCGTAGTGCCCTGCTTCAGTGGCCGATTGCAACACCGTGATTCTGTCCGCACCAAAGGCCAGAGCAGACAACCACAAATCGGGCCCGACACTGGCGCTGTGGTTCAATTCAATTGGCAACAAACTGAAATCAGAGGGCGCTGATTTGCTTGAGTTGACGACACCCATTTTCTTGGCGGACTCAAGCCAATTGTGCTCAAGGTCTGGACCGTGAAACACCAGTTCCAGTTTTTTTCCGTGGTTGGCACGAAACGCTTTGATTGCTGTTTTAATGGCCCGACCCTGCGCCGTTACCGGATTTAAAGCAAACTGAATCGCCCCAGTTGGGCATACAGTAGTACATGCACCGCAACCCAGACAAAGGTGCGGGTTTACTTCAATTTTTTCACCTGCAGACTTGATTGCCTTTGTACTGCACGCGTCGATGCAATTATGACAACCCTCTTTGTTAGAGCGGCTGTGTGCGCAAATGCTCGATTTGTACTCAAAAAACTTGGGTTTTTCAAACTCACCCACGGTTTGAACCGCATCAAGCATTGCTTCCAGCAAAAGCTGATCGCTATCACCCACATGCCAGTAACCAAGGGGTGCCTGACGGTCGGCGAAAAGACCTGGCATAGTGCAGTCAATCACCATGTCATATTCACGCGCCGTAGTCGCCGTCATGTCAGAAAATGAAATTGCCTTGAACTCACCACAGGCCTTAATACAGGCACCACTTTGGTCGCAGCTGCTCAAATCGAT
The DNA here is from genome assembly GCF_001601825.1 of Limnobacter sp. CACIAM 66H1. Taxonomy (GTDB): domain Bacteria; phylum Pseudomonadota; class Gammaproteobacteria; order Burkholderiales; family Burkholderiaceae_B; genus Limnobacter. The sequence continues at coordinate 20,950 of NZ_LUJK01000016.1, forward strand.
CGAGAAGGAATCTCTGGAAATCGATTTGGTGGGACAAACATCAACGCATGCACCACATCGCGTGCACAACTCCATGTCCACTGGATTGGTCTTGCGGGTACTCAGAGTAAAGGCACCCAAATAACCTTCAATCGATTCCACAGACAATGCCAGAACGTTTAAATCACGCTTTGCAGGCAACACCATGCCTGCTGCATCTGCAATCAGAAGGTCGACCGTGAGGTTGTTAGCCAAAGTTTGAGCATGATGAAGCTGCTTGTCACTTTGAGCCACCATGGCCACCCGTCCTTGGGACTTGAACAAGACAGCTGGAACTGGTTCGACTTGAAATTCGGTTTCATACGCCGCCAATGCAGCGACCGTCGCCGCAACCTCTGGCTGATTTTGGGCAGCCGGTTGCCCACGCAGCAAGCCGCGTAAATTAACGAATTCAATGATTTTCGTGCTTGAGGACGATTCAGCGACAGATTCAAATACCGCCTGCTCTTGGGTACAACCCACAAAGCAACGAGCCCCAGCGGTGTGGTTTTGGGTATCCAGCACGGTGGTAATCCCGTCGCGACAGGCGCGCTGAGCAGACAAAAAGCGCACGCCGTCAACGCTCACGTTCTTCAACGCTTTGTCGATCGTCTCGCCGCTTCCCTGGCAACCACACACAAACACATCCGAGTTGGTCATCTGATACTTTTATTTTGTTTATTTAGCAATTAATTGCAAAACTTGTGCCAGATTACCCTTGTAATTTTTCTTATTTAAAATCATTGGGCTAGAAATACCTTCTTGTATACAAAGAGGACAGGTGGTGCATTTTGTCTGTATCGACTTGGACAAGCGATACGTCAAAATGTACCAAATGAAGATCATTTTTTTGAAGAACTTTCAAACGAGCGTTCTGCCGGTAGTTCTTTAGAATCAACAACTTGCGACCCATTAGGGATTACCCTCGGATCCACTGGTGTTTCTGAAGATATCTCATTGGAGAGCATTTCACCGTCAGCCTTGTCTAATACAGGAGATGGGTTTTCAACTACCTCAGTTACCGTATCTGTCAACACACTAAAGCCTTCCCTGATGTCATCTATCTTTGGTACCTCGAGATCCGGTCGACTCAGCAGCTGCTTAGAAAGAGCCATCTTGGCAATGTCTTCCTGACTCAATGGCGTGAACTTGTTGTAATCATCAATGTAGATATCCAGTCCATCCATGACATTGAACTCAGGGCGTGAGAACAACGCCTTAAAAGCCTTGTTTTTTAACTCGGCCGAGACTTTGTCTACCATGAAGGCTTTGATATCGCCCCCCTTCTCCACAGCCTGCAAATCAGCTTCGGTGGGTAAAGGCAGTTCGGGGTTTACAGCCTCCGCAGCTGGGCTGCCATCAACCTCAGTCGTTGCGGACAATTGCATCGCAATTGGCTGTTCGGTCAATTGCTCGGGCAGATCACGCAAAGTTTCAGCTTGCTTTTCCTGCTCCTTGGCTTCCAGCTTTCGTTTGGACCATCTACTCAAAAAATTGTCGCTCATTGCTTTACCTACGCTCCCCTGGCTTTACAAAGGACTGCGGGCGCCTGCGTTGCTTGGTTTCAGGCTGATATTTCGCCTGAACCAGCTCCGCTAGCCAGCTGGCTACAGGAGCTGGCAACGGCAAAGTTTGTACTTCCTCATTCGAATCCATCCAGCGTGCAGCCTCGTCATAGCTCAAAGTGGCTTCAAATACAGAGGGCATTCGTGTTTTGTCGTCCTCTGGATAGCGTACGCAAAAAAATATGTAAGGAATCTCGGTGTCCAGATTCAAAAAATAACCCTGTAACTGATCTTGATACACCTCTGCTTTCACAGTTTGCACCAACTCATCAGGGCCCTGTGACATAGATATATCAGCAGGACCCATCTCGAGCACTTGCCAGCGGAACGGCTGCCATGGCGATTTCTGCATCACCTTTCCGATTTTCACGTTAATGGCCAGCTCACCCAGCACCAAAAATTTTGCGCTCAAAAAACACCTCTGCGAGTTGCCGGTGCCCGTCAGTACGGGCACAATTCATGGTTATCAGATTAGAAGATACACCACAAGTATCACAATAGGAGTTTGCCCCATGGGGCGAGGGATTGAACGATGACAGACCGAGTTATTCAACTGGTCCAGGACAATTCGCGCGTAATTCCCCTGAATTTCAGCGCGCCGCAAAACAGTGAAGTACCCGCAAAAGATCATTTCAATCGCAGGCTTCACGACTTGCGTATTTCTGTCACGGATCGCTGCAACTTTCGTTGCGTGTACTGCATGCCCAAGTCGATTTTCGACAAAAACTACCAGTTCTTGCCGCACAAAGACTTGCTCAGCTTTGAAGAAATCGAACAGGTTGCCCGTGAATTCGTAGCACTGGGGGTTGAAAAAATTCGCCTTACAGGCGGAGAGCCCCTGCTCAGGAAAAACATCGAGATTCTCATTGAACAATTGGCACGCCTGCGCACACCGGGCGGAAAACCAGTCGAAATTACACTCACTACAAATGGCACGCTGCTTCGCAAAAAATCGAAAATTCTGAAAGAGGCAGGTTTAAATCGCGTCACAGTAAGTTTGGATGCAATCGACGACGCCGTTTTCAAAGCCATGAACGATGTAGATTTTTCGGTCAACGAAGTACTTGACGGCATTGAGGCTGCCCATGAGGCTGGCCTGGGCCCGATCAAAGTCAACATGGTTGTGAAAGGTGGCATGAATGACGGGCAAGTGCTACCCATGGCCAGACATTTTAAAGGCACACCCCATATCCTTCGGTTTATTGAGTATATGGACGTTGGCAGCAGCAATGGCTGGAAAATGGACGAAGTAGTGCCATCGGCGCGCATCATCAACATGATTTCCCAACAGGTGTCGCAATTGCAAATGCTGGATGCCAACTACACCGGTGAAGTGGCCGAACGCTGGAAATACAGCGATGGCACAGGTGAAATCGGTGTAATTTCATCGGTAACACAAGCATTCTGCAAAGACTGCACCCGCATCCGTTTGTCCACTGAAGGCAAGCTTTATACCTGTCTGTTTGCAAGCAAGGGGCACGACTTAAAGCCCTTGATTCGTTCGAACACCCAGCCCGAATCGATTAAACAGCAACTGAGTCACGCAATCAGAAATTTGTGGTCAGTTCGGGCCGACCGATACAGCGAAATTCGGACTGAAAACACCACACAGCCCAAAGATAGAATTGAAATGTCGTATATCGGCGGCTGAGGAATCAGTGATACAAGTTATGGCAGCACACATACATACTACTCATGCAAGCATACCGAGCACCGTTGAAATTACGGCTATCAATGAACGTGGCGAGCAAATACCCGTTCAAATTTCTGGTGAACACCCTCTCACACTCTACTTCGACAAAAAAGAATTACTCACCATCATGACCTTGGGTGCTCAACCTGAGGCCTTAGCGCTGGGTTGGTTGCGCAACCAACGGCTGGTGTCCGACCCCGCGGAAATCGCAGCAATTCACGTGGACTGGGAAACAGAGAGCGTTGCTGTCACCTCAACAGTATTAAAAAATACAGGTCAAACCATTTGGGAAACCACCGAAAAAGCGCAGAAGTTAGAGAAGAAGACAACCACATCGGGTTGCGGACAAGGAACCGTGTTTGGCGACTTGATGGAAGACCTTGACAAGGTGCAGCTCAGCAACGCCTACAGCCTCTCACAAGACGTTTTGTATGGCGTGATGGACCATGTACGCAAACACGAATCAATTTACAAACATGCTGGCGCCGTGCACGGTTGCGCGCTATGTTCCAACAGTGGCGAAAACCGCGGCGAAATTCTGCTTTTTGTCGAAGACGTGGGGCGACACAACGCAGTCGATGCGATTGCAGGTCAAATGTGGCTGCATGGAATGACTGGCGAGGACAAAATTTTTTACACCACCGGCAGATTAACCTCCGAGATGGTAATCAAGTGCGCACAAATGGGTATTCCCGTACTTGTCTCTCGCTCGGGCCTCACACAAATGGGCTATGAAATAGCTCAAAAATTAAATATAACCATGCTGGGCCGCTGCCAAGGCAAACACTATTTGCTTTACACGGGCACACATCGATTCAACACCTTAACTGATACACAATTGGCATGAGCATTTCACTGGATGACATCACTGGCGTAATTCTCGCCGGTGGCATGGGTCGCCGCATGGGCGGCGTTGACAAAGGTCTTCGTAATTTCAAGAATGCCCCGCTTGCATTGCATGCCATGATGCGATTAAGCGGACAGGTAGGCAGCATGACAATCAATGCAAACCGGAACATTGGTGTCTATGAGGGGTTTGGTATACCAGTCATTTGCGATCAGCAACCTGATTTTGCTGGCCCACTTGCAGGTATGCAAACCGCACTTAGCTATGCCACGGTGCCCTTCCTGGTCACCGTGCCTTGCGATGTGCCCATGTTCCCTTTGAATCTGGTTGAGAAACTGAGTGCACCATTTGAGAAAAACGTGGGATTGATGCTGACAGTGGCTTCAACAAAGGGCCGCCACCATCCCGTGTTTTGCATGATGCGCACCGAACTGTTGCCCAACATGGAGGAATTTTTGCGCAAGGGTGGTCGAAAAATTGATGCCTGGTACGCCAACATTCCACATGAAGCGGTTGAATTTGACGATGAGGCAGCCTTTCACAATGTCAACACCCTCGAAGAACTCAAAGAACTCGAACAAAAATCCTGAGTAGCAAGGCAAAGCATGGAAACTGATTTTCAAACTGTTGAAGAAGCAAGAATCAAAATTCTGTCGCTTCTCAAGCCGATCACAGGCACCCGAACCGTCGCCATTCGCGAAGCGCTGGACCAAGTGTTGGCTGCCGATTTGTTGTCCCCCATCAATGTGCCCGCACACGACAACTCTGCGATGGATGGCTACGCCTTCAACGGCAACTGCATACAAAACGCCGAGATTACCGAACTGAAAATGATTGGTACCGCTTACGCGGGTAAGGCGTTCAATGGCAGTTGCGCCCCTGGTGAATGTGTACGCATTATGACTGGTGCGGTGATGCCCCAGAACTGCGACACCGTGCTGGTGCAGGAAAATGCCACTGTCAGTGGTGACCACATCAGCTTTCCACCAGGTGCAGTCAAAGCGGGCGACAACCGCAGGCTTGCCGGTGAAGACCTGACGATTGGCAAACCCGCCCTGCCCGCAGGCAAAGTGCTTCGGCCCGCCGACCTGGGTTTGCTGGCCTCGCTGGGTATTGCCGAAATTTCGGTGCGTAGAAAATTGCGGGTTGCTTTTTTCTCCACTGGCGACGAATTGCGATCCCTTGGCCAGCCACTGGATGAAGGCTGCGTGTATGACAGCAACCGCTACACACTGTACGGCATGCTGACCCGACTGCGATTCATTGAATTGCTGGATATGGGTGTGGTACACGACTCCCCGGAAGCCCTTGAACAAGCCATGTTGCAGGCCATGGAACAAGCCGATGTAATCGTGACTTCGGGCGGTGTTTCTGTGGGTGAAGCGGACTACACCAAGCACGTCATGGAAAAACTGGGCAGCGTGAATTTCTGGAAAATTGCCATGCGCCCAGGTCGCCCAATGGCTTTTGGTCAAATTCACAACAAAGCCAATGGCGACTCCGCCTACTTGTTCGGCTTGCCTGGCAACCCGGTCGCAGTCATGGTGACTTTTTATGCATTTGTACGCGACGCCCTCTTCAAGCTGGCCAATGCCAACCCCTTGCCAATTCCCATGCTGACCGCGAAGCTCGTCCAAAACGTTCGCAAGCGCCCAGGACGGACTGAGTATCAGCGCGCTCGTCTGGTCATGGAAGATGGTGTTCTGGTTGCCCACCTCACGGGTTCACAAGGATCCGGAATTTTGCGCAGCATGTCGGAGTCAGATGGTTTGCTGGTACTTGAACACGAACAAGGCGACCTGAAAGCCGGTGATACCGTGCTGGCACTGCCCTTTGAAGGCTTGATCTGACGAAAATCACACACCCCACTCAGGGGAGTGAACCAAGTGAGTGATTTTCAGGGCGAAACTCAAGCGCTACCATGGGCGCACTTGAATTTCGGCCCCTGACATGCTCCAAGATCCCCGCCCCATCAGACCAACACAGCACGCCCTGCGCAGCGTACTTGAGAAAATGGGGCTGGAGTTTTTACCCAGCCAATGGGCATTGCAAGCCAATTTGGCTGAGACAGGAAACGACCCCGAACTGAATCAATTGTTGGCTTATCTATCAGCCTGCAATATTTCTCGGCAGCTGTTTCAAAATGTGTCCACCAGTGAAATAAAACACCTTGGTCCACACACGCTGGCCATGTTGCACAACGGCCAGTGTGACTTGCTTGAAGAACTGATTGCATCGAATTCCCCACCAGCGTCCTTGAAATGGGCCCTGCAAATTGAAGCCCCCCAAACCACTGTAGGCACCCGCAGCGAACCAGCGCCGTCAAGCCTGTTTGAGTTTTGGCAACAGCTTCGTGATAGCCAATGGTTGCGAGAAGCACTCGATTTTGAGAATGGAAGCTTCAAGCCGGTGATCTATGCCTCTCTGTTGATCAACTTGCTGGCCCTGGCAGGCCCGCTGTTCTCGCTACAGGTGTATGACCGCATCATTCCCAACCAAGCCTATGCATCAATGATTGCATTGCTGTTCGGTGTATTTCTTTGCCTGGGTTTTGAGCATTCTTTAAAGCATGCGCGCCATCGCTTGATGGAAATTGCGGCAACCTCCATCGACACCCGCTGCACCATGCACCTGTCAAAATCACTCTTGAATGTGCCCATCCACAAAACCGAACCAACCCTGCTTTTGCAGCACCTTCGTTCGTTCGAGCAACTGCGTGAATTGGTTACAGGCGTGTTTCTGCTTGCGCTGATTGACCTGCCGTTTCTGCTGCTTTTTCTGGCGGTAATTGCCCTGATTCATCCCCTTTTCCTGTTGATCTCGGGCGGAGTAATTGGACTCACCTTGCTGTTCATCGCCACATCTCACCGAACAATTTCCCGGCTCGGGCAAACACAAATGCGGCAAAGCCGCGAAACCCAAAGCCAATGGCTAGACTCGCTGGCCTGTCTGGACAACATTCAGGCACACGGCGTTCAACAAGCACACAGCAAACTGTTGAACAAACTTCAGCTTAAATCGCGGCTAAGCGGCAATGCAGTTCGCGATCAAATGTTTTTAATCAATCAACGAATACACCTGTTGCAACAAGGCAGTTGGGTACTGACCATCGCGCTGGGTGTTTATTTCATTGTTGAAAAACAACTCACCGTGGGTGGCTTGATCGCAGTCTCCATGCTCACCATGCGCTGCTTTGCGCCCATCCAGAAATTACAGGCCCACCTGGTACAAACCCATTCGGCCCAGGCCAGCTTCGAAGAACTGGACCGGTTTTTAGCGCAACAAACCCAAACCACTGAGCAACGCGCCGCACTTGAACGCATCGACACCATGGCACTTGAATTTGCAAGCGTTTTGAAACCGGGCCGCAACCGTGAAACTGCTCAACCTTTTGACTTCATACTGCGCACCGTGAACCTGCAACTGCACGCGGGAAACCGGCTTGGAATCATCGGTACAACAGGCTCTGGAAAAACCTCCCTGCTCAAACTGCTGGCCCAACAACTGAAATGCGATCACGGCCAACTGGCGGTCAACAAGCTTTCGATTGCACATTTTCACAGCAGTGAATTTCAGTCCAAAGTGGGTTATGCAAGCCAACCCCCGGTGCTGATCAAGGGCAGTTTGCTCGACAACATTCGCTTCATGCGCCCGCAAATCAGTACTGAGAACTGCTGGAAAATTCTGCAACAACTTGGGCTCAAAGAATGGGTAGATCAACACCCGGACGGCATTCACATGGCAATTGACAGCCAGGGCAACAACTTGTCTTCAGGGCAAAAGCAGGCTGTGTCGCTGTGCAGAGCGCTGGCGGGCCAACCCCAATTGGTACTTCTGGACGAATCCCCTGTGTGCCTTGATCAACACATGGAGAGCCAGCTGATGCAACACCTTCAGCAGCTGCCAGAACACAGCATTTTGGTATTCACCACCCACAAGCTTGGGCTATTGGCTTGTGCCAGCAGCCTTGCACTGATGCACAAGGGGCAAATTCACGCGCAGGGCAACAAGCCTGAAGTACTGCACGCAGCCAATGCACTTGCCACACAACACAAACAAAAAAAGCAGGTTGAACCATGAAAATTCAACATCACGCACAGCGAATTGTCGACTGGCTTGTCGGGCGGAATGAAGAACATCACATGCCGGCTACTGCAGGGCTGGACCAGTCAAGGCTGTGGCATGAACAACAAGTGCTCACCAAACGCCTGGTACATGGCTGCGCCCTCACCTTGCTGGCCCTGCTGGCGTGGTCTGCAATTGCAACAGTGCCCCAGGCTGCACATGGCGAGGCACGTGTGGTTCCCTCGCAGCGATTACAGGTCATTCAAGCCGTAGACGGCGGCGTGATCAACCAGGTGTTTGTCCGCGAAGGTCAGCTGGTGAAGGCTGGTGACAAACTGGTTCAAATTGACATCACGCGTTTTTCATCAAGCCTCAAGGAAAAGGAAGCGATCGACGCCTCGTTTCAATTTCGAGAAGCCCGGTTAATGGCACAACTTAACAACACAACGCTAAACCTGCCTGCCCCACTCATTCAGCAGTACCCCGATTTGTACCTGCAAGAATCCAAGTTGCTACAAACCAAACTGCAAGAATGGGCCGCACAAACGCAAATTTATGAACAGCAGCTTGACCAACGGCAACGCGAACTCGACGAAGCACAAAGCAACGCCACTGCAGCCAAACGGAATCTGGAAATATCGGAACAAGAATTGAGCAGCATGCGGCCACTGCTAAAAAGCGGCGCTGTATCCCCGGTTGAAGTACTGCGACTTGAACGCGATGTAGCCAAGGCCAAAGGCGACTATGAAGGTGCCAATGCACAAACCAACCGACTGTACTCTGCCATTCGTGAGGCCCGCCAGAAAATTGAAGAAATTCGATTAAAGCAAATCAACGAAGCACGCATCGAGCTCTCGGAAGTCAAGGCACGCTTGGCCAGCCTTGAGCAAAACCAGATCGAACTGAACGACAGGGTGAACCAGGCCACCTTAAAAACCCCGGTGGACGGCCTTGTACAACGTATTTTGTACAACACCCGGGGTGCCGTTGTGCCTGCGGGAAAAGAGGTGATCGAAATTGTGCCAATTGATGAACAGCTGGTTTTCGAGACACGAATCAACCCAAAAGACATCGCATTCATTCGACCTGAACAAAGCGCCAACATTCGAGTCACAGCCTATGACTATTCCATTTACGGCGCACTTAAAGGTACTGTAGAAAGTATTTCTGCGGACAGTTTGCTCGATGAATTCGGCCGACCTTACTTCAGTGTGAAAGTGACAGTGCCGCGCCTGAAAGTACATGAAAAAATTCGTCTGATGCCTGGCATGGTCGCCAATGTCAGCATTGAAACTGAAGATCGAACGGTATTGTCCTATCTCACCAAACCTGTCATACGCGGCTCAATTCAGGCATTTACTGAACAGTAAATCAACACCAGCCATCCCAATAACTCCATAGAGTTAACTCTCACTCATCCTGACCCAATCACCTGTTTGGCACACAGGTGATTTGGAACCAAACTCGCGACTCGATCACTTATCAATGACATCGAACCCGAGGACACCCATGAGCGAGAAGCCCGTTGTAAATGCCCAAGAATGCGACCCCAGTACCCTTGGCTTGGCCAGAAAACCGCGCCCGGCCTTAAAGCGCAAACCGCAAACTGAGGTGGTTGTTCAACTGGGACCCTTTACAGACGGGCAAATTACGGCACCTGAAATGATTCGTCCCCTTGAAGGACCCACGGAATGGCTGATCAAGCCAAAAACCGGTGAGATTGTTCCCTTTGACGCAGGCACGCCACCCGAGAAGGATGTCATCCGCAAATACATCACCGTGGGTGCTCAGGACAACGATGTACCCGAGGATCTTCCCAAACTGAGCGAAGGCTATGTTGTGGAGCGGATTAACCAGGACCCGCTGCCCAGCATGGATGGTGAAGTTGGCGAAAATGGTGTCAACACAGTTCGTGTGGTTGAAAAAGAAGGCCCAGCCAGCGTGGAATGCAAGGACACACCACCACCCACGCCCGTCGATGAAAATGAAGAACCCCCACCCGTAGACCCACCTGTGGATGAGGAAGAGGACTGCGAATGCCCTACGCCACCCACCTGCCCGCCTGTGGACGAACAGGAGGACTGCGAGCCAGAACCCGAATGCAAACCGGAACCTGAATGTACACCTGAGCCTGAGTGCAAAACAGATCCTGATTGCCCGGAGGTTGACGCGGTTAATGACTGCGCCAGCACGAAGGTGGATTGCCCGGTAATTGTGGACGTTCTGAAAAACGACCTAGGCTGCGGTGATTTGAAAATCACCGAGGCCAGCGCCGAGAACGGCACGGTTGAAATCAGGGATGGCAAATTGCACTACACACCGAACGAGGGTTTTTGCGGGGAAGATGTCATCAGCTACACCCTGGGCGATGAAAGCTGCCTGACCGACACCGCCCATGTGTACATGAACGTTGAGCCTGACGACACGCCAGTGAGCGACAACGACTGCCCAACCGGCTACCCCGACTGCACCGAATACACCGATGGCAACGACTACGCGGGCAATACCAAGATGAACGACCATGAATACTCGTCTGAACACTACACAGTCGATGCGGTAGTTGAAGCGGTTCAGGAAAAGGTACAAACCTATCTGGATCAAGCCCAGGAACAAGCCAACGAATACATTCAAAGCAAAACTGGCTGGGCTTCTGGTTTTGGCAGCTGTGGTTTCGACTCTTCAGCCTGCGCACCGGCTGAAGAAGCTGCCGTAGTTTGCTGATGCAATTTAACGAACGAGCCAACATGAACACAAGCAACACACCAAACCCCACGCTGAAAACCTTGCCTGCGGCCATGCTCCTTGCCTTGCTCACCCTGAGTGCCCCTGCCGCCTGGGCACAGGAAAGCCAGGCTGTAACCGAGGTGCCAGCCCAATCAGCGACGCAAGCAACTGAAAACAATCCGCCAAATCCCTTGCAACAAAGTGTAATTAAAGGCCTGCAAAACAGTCCGACACTGGATGCCGATGTGCATGCACTCGAGGCGCAAATGGAAGAAGCCAACGTGGTGTTCGGCACTTTGCTACCCACTGTCGATGCACGGGGCTCCGCAGGTCGCGAACGTACCCGGATCGAGGATGCTGACACACGCACCTACAACGCGAACTCCTATGGCATTGAAGCGCGCCAAAACCTGTACAACGGTTTTGCCTCACAGGCTCGTTACCTCGCAGCCCACTCTGGAGCCATGCAAAGCTATTACCGATATCTGAACAAAGCCAATCAGGTTGCCTTTGAAGCCTCTAGCGCGCATGTTGATGTATCCCGCTTCCAGGCACTGACTCGCCTGTCAGAAGACAACTTGAAATACCATCAGGACCTGATGAACCGGATTGAAGAAAAGGTCAAAAGTGGTGTGACCCGTCAATCTGACCTTGAACAGGCTCGTAGTCGATATACGCTGGCTTTGGGCAATTTGGCCACAGAAAAAGCAAACACCTTTTCTGCAATGGCCAACTATCAACGAATCACCGACACAGTTTGGCCAGTCAATCAAGTCGGGGAATATGTTGTGAATGCGAACTTTGAAATCGAGAACCGAGAACGCCTGGTGTTCGCGCTGAACAATCACCCGCTACTCAAGGCTTCTAATTCCGCACTTACCGCGGCCAAGCAGGAAGTGACCGCCGCCAGTGAAGGTTTTCATCCTCGACTTGATTTGCGTGCAAAAACCGACATTTACAGCAACTACCTGTCGACATTCGACGAACGACAAATCTCGTCGATCGATTTGCTGGCCACAATCAACCTGTACCGAGGTGGTGCAGACACTGCAACCCGTAACGCTGCGATCAAACGTCGACTCCGCAGCCTGGACGACAAGTTGGTGATCTGCAGAGCCATTCGCCAATCGACTCAAACTGCACTTTTTGACGTGATCAGTTCGCAAAAAAAACTGAATTACTTTCGCGAACAGGCAGCTGCAATTACCAAAGCACGAGCTGCCTATGAACAACAATTTGCGGTGGGACGACGCAGCCTGCTCGATTTGCTGAGTGCGGAGAATGAGTACTATCAGGCTCAGCGCGCCCTAATCAATATCGAAGCTGATTTGAGCGTTTCCAAACTGAAGTTGCTCGGCGCCACTGGTCAGCTCACCACATTGTTTGCAGTGGACGCGCTGATTAACGCTGATGAACCCACCAAGCGCAATGTAATGTTCTACGATGAACAGCGGCTCAGTGGTGCTGAGTCTGAGGGTTGTCCAGCCAGCTTGATCAATCTTGAAGACTTCGATTTGCCCAACATCGGATTCGATGAAGCCTTGAAGTCAGTGGAAGCCACAAACAACTTGCCTCCAATTCAATTGGCCCAACTCGCCAATGGTGACGTAACCAACCAGCAGGTGGCCGCATTTGGCGACCCTGCGGAAGTCTCCAAAAGCCTGATCGACAAAACCAAGGCATGGGCCAAGGCTTGGGAAAGCAAAGACTTGAACAGTTACATCGCCTTTTACGCGCCAAACTTCAAGCCCGAAGAGGGCAGCTACGAAGCATGGGTCAGCAAACGACGTGATCGAATTTCAAAAGCACAGGGAATCGACATCGAAATTTCTGACTTGCAAGTGATACCCAGTTTTGACAAACCCGATGAGTACGAAATCAGCTTTGTTCAAGATTACCGTGCAAAGTTTTATCAAGAACGCTCGAAAAAAGTACTGACCTGGAAAGAAAACAAAGGCATTTGGCAAATTATCCGGGAACAAAACACGCCTGTGACCACAGCACAAACCCAAGGCAGAAAAAACCTGAATCTCGCTCATGCCAAGGTCAATTAAATAGGCAGTTATTGCCCAATCAGGCTGTGGGTCAACACTCGCAGCCGTTCGTAAACCACGCATTTGCAGAGGCTTAAACTGCCCGATTCTGAATAGACCCCCACCAGCCCCTTTTGCGTCCCATCCGCCCTGAAATCATCGAGCACATTGAACTCTCCCCCCTGCTCTACACCACCTGCTGCCACGCGGCTAGCACGCACCACACTGACACCATTTAACAGCAAGCGACGCAACACCGGCACACAGGCCTCTGGAATGTTGCCATGCCCCGGTGCAGCCACCACCACCGAGGCAGGTTTGCGATTCAGCAAATCATTCAATTGACGCAAAGGCCCGTTGCCCGGTGTGCAAAACACCACGGGCACCTCCATCGCCTCAAACAATGGGTGCGCTTGCGTGCCCGCATCAAACAAATTGGAAAACTGACCCAGCATTCCCACATCGGCCGGAGGGTTCAATGCCGTGAGGTTATCGAACCAGTTGACATCGGGCCGCACTGTATACGGACCATCAAACGCATCAAAACCAGCTGTACTTTGTTTCTCAACATGTTGTGCAGGCGTAAACAAACCTTGCATGAACAGGCCAAATGGCACTTCGCAATTGGACAGGTGCGCTGGCAAGGAGAGCAAAGCAAAATCGAGGGCACCACTCAGATTACTGGGTCCGTCAGCGTCCTCTGCATCCGAAGGCAGCATGGCCCCTGTAAATACCAACGGCTTGGTCAAGAGAGAGGCCGGGAGTGTCAAATAAAGGAAGTACAACATGTCTTCCATGGTGTCAGTGCCATGTGTCACCAAAACGGCATCGACGTCTGGCGACTGAAGCAGGCGAACTAACGTGGTACGCAGTTGTAGCATGTGGGCCAATTCAAGATCTTGACTACCGATGCTGTAGGGCTGCTCAAAGTGCCACTTAGCACGGTGAAGCAGGCCAGGTATGCCCATCACGAGGCTTTCGCCGCTGCGCTGGGCCGACTCATAGGCCCAGGTTTCTGAACCCTCGACTAGCGTACCGGCAATGGTTCCACCCGTGGCCACCAAGGCGACCTGAGGCAGAGAATCAAACGTTTGTGGGCGTATCGTCATCATCCAGCGGGTCCACCTTGCCGTCATTTAATCCAAGCAAATCGATCGCATCTTTTTCGGGTAATTCATCAACACCCTTCAGTTTTCGCTGCATAACACGTGAACGTGTTTCGGCCTGCTCGATATTTTTGGCAGCGCGCTCAAGCGTGTCACGTGTTTTGGCAAGTATGTCGCCAAACTTGCCGAATTCGGTTTTAACAGCGCTGAGCACAGTCCACACCTCGCTTGAACGTTTTTCAAGCGCCAGTGTTTTAAAGCCCAACTGCAAGGCGTTTAATAATGTGGTTAAGGTAATTGGGCCAGCCACAGTCACCCGGTGCAATCGTTGTAAATCGTCGACCAAACCAGGGCGTTTGACCACTTCGGCATACAAACCCTCGGTGGGTAGAAACAAAATACCGAAATCGGTAGTGTATGGCGGGGCCAGGTATTTTTCGGCGATGGTTTTTGCCTCGGCACGAATGGCCATATCCAGCGCTTTTGATGCAGCCGCTACGCCATCTGCATCGGCTCGATCAAAACACTCCAGCAAACGCTCGTATTGTTCTTTGGGAAACTTCGAATCGATGGGCAACCAAACCGGTTGCTCTTCTTCTTTGCCGGGTAAACGCACAGCGAATTCAACAATGTTGTTGCTACCTGGCACCGGCTTGATGTTGCGACCAAATTGCGAGGGTGTCAGCATTTGCTCCAACAACGCCTGCAGCTGTACCTCGCCCCATGTTCCCCTGGTTTTCACATTGGTTAGCACACGTTTTAAATCGCCCACACCGGTGGCCAGGGATTGCATTTCGCCCAAACCTTTGTAGACCTGCTCCAGGCGTTCGCTCACTTGTTTGAACGATTCGCCCAAGCGGGTTTCAAGAGTGGCATGCAGTTTTTCATCCACTGTTTTGCGCATCAACTCCAGCTTGCTGGCGTTGTCGTCTTGAATGTCTTTCAATTTCTGCTCAACCGACAAGCGAATTTGCGTGAGCTGATCCTGGATCAAAGTGTTGGTGCGATGAAGTGTTTCAGAGAACTGATTCAGCTTTTCAGACTGAATTTGATTGCCCTGCGTGAACTGCCCGACGATAACCTGCTGCAAACCATGAGCGGCCTGCTGGCTTTCCGTGCGTGCCTGTGCAAAAGTTTGCGTCAATAATTCAGATTGCTTGCTTTGGCGAGCCTCCATGTCTTGGTTGAGCAAACGAAGTTGCTTGCCCAATTCTTCGGACACAAAACGCTGCTGTGCCTGCGCATCCATGACTTCATCCAGATTGGCCAACACTTGGCTTTGAAATTGAGCCAGCTCGGCCGAATTGTCGACAGTCATTTTCCGATACACCAGCACGAGGCCAATCAATACCAGCAACAGCAGGCCCACCACGGCCCATATCAATTGTGTGTCCATCAACTTACTCGCCCTTGATCGAAACAGTGTTCAAACCCTTGGCGCTGCCTTCGGGATCGGGCTTGTTGCGCATCCAGTCTGCGGTGCGGAAGAAGGAAAGCATAAGCCCTTCAATCACTTTCTCGGGCAGTTGCATGGCGCGCAGCGCGTTCACCATGCACAGCAACCACTGGTCGCGATCTTCACTGGAAATTGGAAATGGCATGTGACGCATGCGCAAGCGTGGGTGGCCAAATTGTGGTGAATACAGGTCGGGGCCGCCCAGCCAGCCCGACAAAAATAGGTAAAACTTTTCGCGTGAGTGGTCCAGGTGAACCGGGTGCAGTTTGCGAATGCGCTCAAAACTCGGATTTTGATCCATTTCGTCGTAGAACAGATCAACCAGCTTGCGCACGCCAGCTTGCTGCTCCTCTGGCGTACTGCCAAAGTAGACAATCGGCGGCTTGGGTTGTGCGTCGCTGCCGGTGGTGTTACTGGTTGAATCGTTGTTGCTCATGGAGATGCCGGTGAGAATATGGGTAGATATCCCACATTGTAACCGTGCACTGCCACGTAAATTCGACTGTAATTCGATTAGTCGATGGCTTGCTAGGCAGCAGCTTGCCTTAAGGTTTGCATCACGGGGGCGCGGCAAACCTTGTTGACCGACCATGCACCAAACAACACCGACACCACTGCACCCGCAACCACACCAGCCACAATGTGCATGGGCGACAGGAAGTACTCAAACTCGAACACAAAATGCGCCACGCCCCAACCCAGGCCTTGGGCGGCAATGGCAGCCACCAAACCTGCCAGCGCACCCAGCACGGAAAGTTCAAGCCAAGCGGCCCGTTGCAGTTGAGCCGTAGATGCTCCCATGGCCCTGTAAATTGCAGCCTCACGGGTGCGCACACGTGCACCTGTCATCACACAGGCCACCACCACCAATCCACCGGCGGCCACTGTGAACAAAAATACAAACTGAACAGCCTGGCCCACCTGCCCCAGAATTTTCCGCAACTGGGTGATGATCAACTCGGTGTCCAGCACAGTGAGGTTGGGATATTCGCGCACCAGGTCACGGGACACAGGAATGGCTTTGTCTTTCTGCAAACTAACGGAAGTGATCCAGGTTTGCGGGAAAGATTGAAGTACTTCGGTCGGAAACACCATAAAGAAATTCACTTCCATGGAATCCCAACGCAGCTCGCGAATGCTGGTAATTTCGGCTGTTAAGGGCGTACCTGCAATGTCGAAGGTGAGCTTGTCGCCCATGCCTATCCCCAAGCGCTCTGCCACACCGTCTTCTACGGACACTTCGGCTTGGGTGGGAGTTTCATCAAACCAGCTTCCGGCAGCGAGGGTATTGTGCGTGGGCAAGGTGTCTGCAAAGCTCAAATTCAGTTCACGTTCCACTGTGTTGCGGGCGCGTTCATCCGAAAAGGTATCGGCAGTGATGGTCTCACCGTTGATGGCGCTCAAGCGCCCGCGCACCATGGGGTACAAATTGACCGGACCAAGGCTTGCGGTATTCAACACTTGTTGAACACCTTCAACCTGATCGGGTTGAATGTTGAACACAAATCGATTGGGTGCATCCTCGGGCACGGCCTCTTGCCAGCGATCAATCAAATCACCCTGTACCACAGCCAGCATTAACAATGCCGCCAAGCCCAAGGCCAGACTGACACCCTGTAACACCAGCGTGCCTGCTCGTTTGGACATGCTTTGAAAAACCGCGATGTTGGTGCCTGTACTTGTCCTGCCCCTCCCGAGGTAGGCCAGGGTTTTCAACAACCCCCAGAACAACAAGGCAAACACCAAGGACGTACCTACAAAGCCTGCGAACAACAAGAGGGCCAACACGACATTGTTCACAATCAGCAAGCACACCGCAATAGCAGTCAACACACCAAACAATACCGACAGTATCAATTGCCCACGGCTGCTTTTCAATGTTTGGTGCCGAATGACGGCGACTGCAGGCGCACGCAAGGCGTACCAGGTGGGCACCGCTGCAAAACCCAGCAACAACAACGCTGACAGCAGCATGCCCATGGGCAGGTAATGCAAACCGGCCAGTGGTAAATCGACACCCACCAGCTCAGCCAACAGGGCCAGCAAGCCCCAATGCGCCGTCCACCCCAGGGCCACACCCAGCACGCCAGCGCCCAGCGTCAACATTCCCATGCCAATAGCCCACATGCGCAGCAAACGTTTGGGGGTGTAGCCCAGACTTTTCAATACTGCCAATTCGCTGGCCTGTTCTTTGGCAAACAAGTGCGCCACCAGCGCAATGCCCACACAGGCCACCATGGTGCCGATCAAAGCAGCCATGGCCAGGAAATCATTGGCGCGCTCAAGCGTACCGCTAACTTCAGGACGTCCATTCTCCAGGGTTTCAATTTCTTCAACGGGCGACAACACTGGGGTCAATTCGGAAATCAGCTGATTGATCACCGGCTGAGCGCCAGTGAAGTAAATCCGCCAGGTGGCCCGTGACCCCAGGCCCAACAACTTCGATTCTTCAAGGTCCGCAGTGTTCATCATGACGCGGGGAGCGAAGTTGACAAAGCCACCGCCACGGTCGGGTTCCACCAAAATAACGCGGGTTACGGGACGGCTTATTTCGCCCACTTGAATTGAATCACCCAACTGAACATCCAGTGAACCCAGCACACCTTGGTCTACCCACAATTCGCCTTGAGGTGGGCCACTGGCCACTTTTTCATCTTGACCCTGTGCGTTGCGAACCGTGAGTAGCCCGCGAAGGGGATACGTGTTGTTCACTGCCTTCAACGAAACCAGTAAGTCGACCCGCTCCGAAGGTACAACGCTGGGAAACACCACGCTTTCAGCCTGCTTTAAGCTTGCGTACTGTGGTTTGTCAAGAATTGAAAGCCAAGGCGCATTTTCAGTGTTGCGCTTGGACTCAATCACCAAATCACCGCCTAGCATCTGACTGGCGTCACGCACGAGGGCAGCTTCAATTCGGGCCGAGAATACGCCGACGGACGATATGGCCGCTACAGCGAGGACTAAAGCCACAAATAAAATTCGGAACGACGCGCGGCGTGACTGCCGCGCCCAATACTGAACAGACTGCATGAAGAAGGCGCTTGCTGGATAAAACACCAGTTTAGGACAAACCGCGTGGATACAGGTTCCCTTGTTTATTGCAGCGCAGTATTTTCTTCATCAATAAAACACGCAAAAAATTGACCGATCGTGCTATTTTGAGTGCAGATTTGAACACTCACTCCAACAATAAAAATTACTTTTCAGTAACATAAGTAAATACATTACAAAAAACTACCGATTTTTAAGGAGACGGTAACGTGTCTGACGCATTTCCCCATTTGAATTCTCCACTTGACCTCGGCTTTACCACCCTGCGCAACCGAATCATGATGGGTTCGATGCACACTGGTCTTGAGGACAAGTACAAAGAGTTTGACAAGTTTGCGGCTTACTTCGAAGCACGCGCCAAAGGCGGTACCGCCCTGATTGTAACCGGTGGTTTTTCACCCAATCTGGAAGGCTGGCTATACCCGTTTGCATCAAAGCTAAGCAGCAGCGGTGCAATCAAGCATCACAAAAAAGTGACCGAAGCTGTGCACCGGCACGACGGCAAAATCGTGATGCAGTTGCTGCATGCTGGCCGTTATGCCTACCACCCGTTAAGCGTGTCGGCATCGAACGTGAAATCGCCAATCAATCCGTTCAAGCCGCGTGAGATCGGCGACTTTGGCATTCGCCGCACCATTGCAGCCTTTGCACGTTCAGCCAAGATTGCCCAGGAAGCAGGTTATGACGGCGTAGAAGTGATGGGGTCGGAGGGTTACTTTTTAAACCAGTTCATCTGTAAACGCACCAATCAACGCACAGACCGTTGGGGTGGCTCGGTGGAAAACCGGGCTCGTTTGTCGGTTGAAATTGTTCGTCGAATCCGCGAAACCGTGGGTGAAAAGTTCATCATCATTTATCGCCATTCATTGCTGGACCTGGTCGAAGGCGGCAACACTTGGGACGAGGTCAGTTACATCGCCAAAGAGATCGAAAAGGCCGGCGCCACGATGATCAACACCGGTATTGGCTGGCATGAAGCACGTGTACCTACTATCGTGACTTCGGTTCCCCGCGCTGCATTTGCAGAACTGACCGCTAGGCTTCGCAAAGAAATCAAAATACCGGTGATTGCCTCCAACCGAATCAACAAACCTGAAGTGGCAGAGCAGTTACTTGCCGATGGTGCCTGCGACATGGTATCCATGGCCCGGCCACTACTTGCTGACCCTGATTTTGCGATCAAGGCCAAAGAAGGTCGCGCCGATGAAATCAATGTGTGCATTGCCTGCAATCAGGCCTGCCTGGACCATACCTTCAGCTTGAAGCGCGCGTCTTGTTTGGTGAATCCGCGTGCCTGCCATGAACTGGAAATTGTAGACAAACCATTGGAGCGCAAAAAGAAAATTGCGGTGGTGGGTGCGGGCCCTGCGGGCCTGGCTGCTGCCACTGAATTGGCTCGCCGTGGGCACAGCGTCACCTTGTTCGACAAAGCGGGTGAAATTGGCGGTCAGTTCAACATGGCCAAACAAATTCCAGGCAAAGAAGAATTCCATGAAACCATTAGCTACTTCAGACGCCAGCTGGAGTTGAAGAAGGTGGATGTTCGTCTGAACACCGCTGTGGATGCTGAGCTAATCTCCAAAGAGCGTTTCGATGAAGTGATACTGGCCACCGGCATCAAGCCCCGCACACCAGGTATCGAAGGCATTGATCACCCCAAGGTGTTGAGCTACATCGATGTGCTGTTACACAAAAAAGAAGTAGGCAAGAAAGTGGCTGTGATTGGCGCTGGCGGTATTGGCTTTGATGTGTCGGAATACTTGACGCACGACTTTTCCCACCCTTCTCCAACCCTGGATTTGGAAAGCTGGAAAAAGGAATGGGGTATTACCTTTGACCCCAAAAACGCAGGTGGCATTGATGGGGTACACGCCGAGCCACCCAAACCCGCACGTGAGGTGTGGCTGTGCCAGCGCAAGGACGAACCCTTGGGTAAGCGCCTGGGTAAAACATCGGGCTGGGTGCACAAGGCCAGCTTGAAAAGCCGGCGCGTTCACTTCATGCAAGGTGTGGAGTACTTGAAGATCGACGACCGTGGATTGCACATCATGAGCGCGCATGGCCCAGAAATTTTGAATGTCGACAACATTATCGTGTGTGCAGGCCAGGATCCCTTGCGTGAACTTGTAGAACCGATTGAAGCATTGGGCATACCAGTGCATTTGGTGGGTGGTTCATCGGTGGCTGCAGAACTGGATGCCAAACGCGCAATTAATCAAGCCACCCGACTGGCTGTAACCCTCTAAAGGCAAAAGAAAAAATGAGTCAAAAATCGATGCTGCAAAAGGTGTATGCGCAAGTGGACAAGCTGCCCACGCCTTTGAAAACCCGTGCATTTACCCTGCTGTTTGGCCGCGCAGTGAAATACTTCAAAACCAGTGGTCTGAAATTTGAATGGATTGAACCTAACCACTCCATCGTGGTGATCAAAAACCGCCCTTATGTACAAAACCACATTGGTACTGTGCACGCGGTTGCCATGATCATGATTGCCGAATCAGCCACGGGGGCACTGGTGGGTTTGAATGTGCCGGCCAACGCAATACCCGTGATCAAGCGCATGGAAGTGGATTACCGCAAACGTGCAGTGGGCGATATGAAAGCCGAAGCCATGCTGACACAAGAGCAAATCGCGATGATGCAAACCGAGGAACGCGGTGAAGTTGATG
This sequence comes from Limnobacter sp. CACIAM 66H1, assembly GCF_001601825.1. GTDB lineage: Bacteria > Pseudomonadota > Gammaproteobacteria > Burkholderiales > Burkholderiaceae_B > Limnobacter. Next base: position 42,177 of record NZ_LUJK01000016.1, read on the forward strand.
TAGCGGTGACGATTACCGATGGCGAAAGCAAAGAACCCATCTTCGTTCGCGCCATTTGGGCATGGACCCCGAAGCGCAAAGGCTAAAATATACAGAACAGCAAGGAGACACCCGCATGGCACCATTTGAATTCAGAACTGTGAACCGCATTGTGTGCGAATCCGGAAGCTCGCTTCGAATGGCTGACATGTTGGCTCCCTTGCTGGCTCAGCATGGCCTAAAAAGCGCAAGGGTATTCATGCTGGTTGACCCCTTCATCGCGGGCACCGCAGCCTTCAAAACCATTGTTGAAAACCTGGCCACAGCAGGCCATGCAGTTCACAGTTGCAACGATGTAGAACCCGACCCTCCCGAGGCTTTGGTGCACAGAGTCACTTTGCTCGCCATGGAATTCAAGGCCGATGTAGTGGTGGCCATCGGTGGCGGCTCCACGCTTGATGTGGCCAAGCTGATTGCCGTGTTGGCGCGCGGAAAACAAGAACTGAACACCATGTATGGTGTAGGCAATGTGACCAGCGACAGGTTGCCTTTGGTGCTGGTGCCCACCACGGCTGGCACAGGCAGTGAGGTGACTCCGATTTCAATTGTCACCACGGGTGTGGACACCAAAATGGGCGTGGTGTCGCCTGTGTTGTATGGCGACCTGGCCATTCTGGACGCTGACTGGACACTTAGTCTGCCCCAGCATGTCACCGCGGCCACCGGCATTGATGCCATGGTGCATGCGATAGAGGCTTACACCAGCAAACGCCTGAAAAACCCCTACGCTGATTTTCTCGCCTGCGAGGCGCTAAGGCTGTTGGCTGCCAACTTGCATACCGTGTGCAAAGAACCAGGCAACCGCGAGGCGCGCCAGGCGATGATGTTGGGCTCTTGCATGGCTGGCCAGGCTTTTGCCAATGCGCCAGTGGGTGCGGTACATGCATTGGCTTATCCAATTGGCGGCATTTTTCATGTGCCGCATGGTTTGAGCAATTCATTGGTGTTGCCGCATGTGTTGCGCTTTAACTTGCCCGCAGCCGAGCAGCAGTACGCAGAGCTGGCCCAGGTATTGAAGCTGGGTCACCACGGCGACAACACCGAGCAACTGGCCCAGGCCTTTATTGATTACACCGCCACATTGTCGCCTTCTACAGGTTTGCCGGTTGGCTTGCGCGAAGTGGGTATTGGCGAGAAAGATTTACCCCTGATGGCCAGCGCAGCCATGCTGCAGACCCGCCTGTTGAGCAACAACCCACGTGATGTGAACGAGGCCCAAGCCTTGGCTATTTATCAGGCGGCCTACTAAGAATATTCGATTGATAACCATGACCACTTTGGCCCAATACCCACTGCATCAGCTTGTTCAAACCCGTTGGCACGACAACGACATTTACGGCCACGTGAACAATGTGGTGTATTACAGCTACTTCGACAGTGTGGTGAACCGTTATCTGATTGAAGAAGGCGGACTGGACATTCACAACGGCGAAGTGGTGGGTTTTGTGGTGGAAAGCCAGTGCAAGTACCTGAAACCACTGGCCTACCCTGAGCCGGTTACGGCCGGCCTGCGGGTGGGTAAACTGGGCAACAGCTCAGTGCGCTATGAATTGGGTTTGTTCAACGCCAAGGGCGAATTGTGCGCTGAGGGTTACTTTGTGCACGTGTTTGTGAACAAGACGAACAACACCCCCACCCCAATACCTGAGAGCATTCGCAGCAAATTGGCTGTGTTGCTCGCTTGACGATTGAGTACAACTGGTCAGGTCAAGTCTTTCTGTCGTATTGAACGCCAATTTTTTTCGCCACTTCCAGCAAGCCTGCTGGCGACAAATCATGCAGTTCAATCAAAGGCGATTCGTCAATATTGGGGTACTCACGCAAAATTGAGCGGCGATAGGCCGGGTCGTAATGATTACGCATCAGCCGCTCAAACAGTTCGGGCATTTTACGCTCGGCAGCCAGTTGCTCCCATTCTTCAAATTCCTTACCGCCCACCAGGCTGCGAATAAAACGCAGACGCTCGAGCAGGCCTTCCGGATCTTCTTCAAAGTGCTTGTAATCCTGTCTCCATAGCTCGACACGTTGCTGCATGTCGGCATGCACGCGAATGGTTTTTCCTTTGCGCATGGCGTCAAGCATGGATGCAGGGATCTGCACATTGCCGATCTTTTTGCTTTCGGCTTCAACCCAGACTGGGCGTGTGGGATCACATTTCGCGAGTTCTTCCAACAGCAAAGTGTCGAAATACTTTTGCGAGGGTTGAGGAGTACCAGGCACTGCCCCAATGATTGAACCTCTGTGACGGGCGATTGCCTCCAGATCCACCACTTGGCAACCTGCTTCCCGCAAGGCATACAGCAGCCGGGTTTTGCCGCAGCCGGTTGGGCCGCTCAGCACATGATAATCAAACTTCTTGGGCACAATTTCGAGCTGTTCATTCACCCAGCGCCGGTAAGCTTTCCAGCCACCGTTTAATTTGCGAACATCGTAGCCAATCGTTTCAAGCGCATCAAACCACAGTTTGCTGCGTTTTCCACCCCGGAAACAGTACACCAGTACCTTTGCATCTTTGGGGTATTTGGGCAAATCATCGCTAAGGTGCCGCGCAATATTGGCCAACGAATAACGCACACCGATGCTGTAGGCTGCCATTTTATCGGTGCGGTGAAGGGTGCCAACCTCGGCGTATTCGTCATTGTTGACCACCGGCATGTTGATCGCGCCCGGAATGTGATCCTCCTCAAACTCCCGGGGCGAGCGTGCATCAATAATCAGGTCGTAAGAGGAAAAGTCATGCATGAAAAAGCCAACTTCAAAACAAATGTTCAGCCCGGCAGAATAACGCAAAACAAGGCTTCAATTGCAAACCTAGGTCGGCAAGTTTCGCCCAGGAAGTGTTTTAAGTCCGTTGGCAATGGTTTTCAAGTCTTTCCAATCGGTGGCTTTTCGCTTTTGCAGCATAGGCCAAAGCTTCATCAACAGCTGTGCAGTGGCTAACACATCGGCTGCCGCCTGATGCCGTTGTTCACATTCAATGCCGTATCGCTGCATCCACACATCAAGAGGAAGTTGGTGGTTTTCCTTGTGCAATACTGCGGCCAAATGCTCCAGATCGAGCCAATGCCGGTGCGTTGAACGCCCCAAAACCTTGCGCATGGCCTTATTGATCAGGATTTCGTCAAACCAACTGTGGAAGGCGATCAATGGTGAATTGCCCACATAACGCAGGAATTCCGACAAAGCCACTTCCGCCTTCACCCCTTTTTGCTGTGCGCCAATGCCAATGCCATGTATCAGAATATTGTTTTTGTCGATGGCTTCAAATTCAATCATATCGACAATATCAGGGGGCTGTTTGATAACCACCTCAAAAGTGTCTGTAAGCGATATGCGTGGGCGGCGCTGAGCATCAAACGCAATGGCAGTGGCTGCAATGGAAATCAACCTGTCTTTCTTCGGATTCAGACCGGACGATTCCACATCCAACACCACCCAGCGATCTGGGTTGGGGTTTGAAAAATTGAGTGTTTGAACCAGGCGGTTCTTGATATAACTCGCCCATCCTCGCGTGGGCAGCAATTGTCCCTGCGACGTGGTGCTCAACGCATATGCTCCATCTCGATTCGCTGCTGCAAACGGCGCCCTACCCTGAAACACTCTTTCAATATACGACGGTCGATGTTGTCGAGCACATCGTAGTTCACCACATTGGGCTGATCCGGCAGATTGGGAACGGCGACACCCTCGTCAAGCTGAATTCGCAGCCGCATCATTTGCAGAAATTCAAACGCACTCACCCAGGCATCTCGGCGTTGTTCTTCAACGCTCAATCGCTTGGCCACTGCCTCAAACCGACGCCGTGTATTGACTTCATCGATGCCAAACACCAAAGAAAAAAAGCGCGCAGCATCGACAAATACCGCCGTACCCTGCTTTTTCAAATCAAGCGTGCGAATATCCTCGATCTCGGTGGTGTCTATGCTGCCGTGCCAGTTCAAGGGTGGGCGAAAACGCATGATGTTTTCAGCCAGCAGGCGCAAGAAGATGGTGGATTCTTTGGCGCGGGTCACAATGTAATCCCGAAGGGGCTGTGCCAGCTCTTTGTTGCCCGCCAGGGGGCGAAGATCGAAAAATATGTTCACACGGAGCAGATTTTCAGGCGTGGCTACATCGATCCATCGCGCAAATTTGTTCAACCACTCGCCAGCAGTCATACAACATTCAGGGTTGCTGGCCATGATGTTGCCTTTGCACAAAGGGTAGCCGCACTGGTCCAGAGTTTGGTTTACTTCTTTGCCAAACGCCAGCCAGCGTGGTCTGTCCGCCTCCGGCTGATCACTAATAAACAGCAAGCCGTTGTCCTGGTCTGTGGCAATTGTTTGCTCCGAACGGCCTTCCGAGCCGAAACTTAGCCAGCAATAACTGCTGGCGTCAATGCCCATTCGGTTACCGACCACCTCCAAAATCCGCTCGGTGAGAACATCGTTCAAGTGGCTGATCAACTCTGTGAGCTGCTTGGCTGCAATCCCCTGCCCCAACAGGTTTTTTGCAAAACTTCGAATGTCGTTGGCGCAGGCGCGCAACATATCGGCATCTTGCGCTGAACGAATATTGCTACTGATCTGTTTCAGCGACAAACGCTGCATGGCGAAAATATCTCGCTCGGAAACAATGCCACTTAATTTTCCGTTGCGGGTTACCGGCACGTGGCGAATGCCAAATCTGGACATCAGCAGGGCGGCATCCTGCGCAGTGCAACTTTCGTCCAAGGTATGAACCGGAGTGTTCATAACCTCTGAAATCAGCGAACTCAGGGGCTTCTGGGCCATAGCCACGCGCGACAACACATCCTGGCGGGTCAAAATTCCCTCCACCGCCATGGCCTCATTCACTACGATCATGGAACCAATCCGGTGCTCATGCATCACTTCCAACACCTGCTTCAAAGGGGTATTTGGCGCGCAGGAAAAAGGCTCATGACGGCATACATCACGCAGGGGTTTCTCAAGCGTTTGCTCGGCCAGAGTTTGAGAGGAGTAAGCAACCTGAATCGCCTTTCTGGACAAATCCAGAAACTGCATGGTGCGCCGTGTTAAATAATCGGAAAAGACCGGGCTTTTACGTGCCAGGGCTTGGACGCCGTCAAAGGTAAACATGAGGCAGAAGGTGTCTTCCCGAGCGCTGTAGGTGGCTGTCACTGCGCGTTTGGCAAGAAATGCGTTGACCGGAAACATTTCGCCCGCCTCGTATTGAAACCCGGTCGAGGACAGGTCAGCCAACCCCTTACGGCCTACAGCAGAGCCTTTTTCAACGTAGTAAAGAAACTGGGGTGGGCCGTCCTCGGGCCGTACGATCACCTCGTTGGGTGCAAAATAGGTCTCCGCGCAACCATCCAGCAGGCAATCCAGGTCGCGAAGCGGGATTTCACTGAACGGTGCGTGCTTGACCAGTCTTTGTTTAATGTAATCCAGCATTTGCCCTGATGGGCTGGTACTGGTTTGTGCAGAATCGGGGGCAGTATTCCCCGAATCGGCCACAGAAGCGGCATTCGGTCGATTCACAGTCTCTCCATTTCCTTGGGGTCAATGGCTCTTATAATGGTTTTCCCTATTGTAGCCTTAGCACCTTACAAAAAGCTTGTTTCTTCCAAACCACGTGACCTGCAAATAGTGCTTGCTTTGCGCTTGTGGCAGGAATATATTCGCGCAACTCTCCCCATGGCTGTTTTTTTCCGAGGTTAAATTGCAGTCAAACCCCACCACAATTATTGTTGATGGCGCTGGCGTTGAAGCCCTGTGCCAGAGCTGCGGCGTGTGTTGCTCCACGTTCCGAATAAGCTTTTACTGGGGGGAAACCACAGCCGCCGAGGGCGGCGTGGTACCGGTTGAAATGACGGAGCAAATGAACCTTTACCGCAGTTGCATGAAAGGCAGCTCACAAAGCAAACCGCGTTGCATAGCGCTGTCAGGCAATATCGGCGAGTCAGTGACCTGCACCATCTATGAGAACCGGCCCTCACCCTGCCGTGAATACGATGTATTTGACGCCCAAGGTGAATTGAACCCCCGTTGCAACCAAGCGCGCGCCAAGCACGGAATGCCGCCTTTGAATGTGCGGTTTGTACCTGTGGCTGGCGTACCGGATCACATTACCCTGCCCACGCCAGAAATAAAACCTGCCAATTAACTAGCTGGCACCGTTGTATTTTTCCTGATCATGCTCGGTAAGTGCGGCGCGAACCGCCCTTGCATTCATCAAAGCTTCCGGATTATCCCCATGGACGCACAATGTTTGAGCGGTAATCACTCGGTTTGAGCCATCCAGGCATTGAAGCGCCTGACCACGTAAAATCAACTCCGCTTGCGCTTTGACCTGAACAGGGTCGCGAAGCACTGCCCCAGGCTGGTCTCGAGGAGCCAGTGCGCCGTTGCCTAAGTAGGCCCTATCCGGGAATGCCTCTTCGATCACCTCGATGCCGGCTGCACGTGCCCGAGCCACCAACGGGCAATTGGCCAACGCCAGCAGCTTCAGGTGCGGAAAAGCATGGGCCAAATTGATGATGATCTCGGCCTCGGCCGCTTGAAAGGCAGCGTCGTTGTACAACTGCCCATGCGGTTTGAAATGTCCTGACGCACATCCTAGTGCTGCAGCGATATTTTCGAACAAATTCATTTGCCGCTTCAATTCACCCAGCAACTGTTCATTTGATCCCTCAGGCTTTTGACGCCCAAACCCAGCACGGTCCGGATAACTGGGGTGGGCGCCCACCTGTACACCATGTTCCAGCGCAAGCCTGCAGGCCAAACGAATGCTGTGTTCATCACCAGCATGCCCGCCACAGGCAATATTGGCCCAATCAACAATCTTGAACAGGGCCTCATCATGCGCACAGCCTTCACCCAAATCTGCATTAATCCACATCGGTGATCACCTTGTTGCTTTCAATGGCATATTGGTAACGCCTGTCATCAAGCTCATGCTTTGTAAGCAGGCGCTGGGCCTTCTGTTCGTCAACCACAACCCAGCGCAGGCTTTCCCCAGGCGCCAATTGAGACAACTTCCAAAGATCGCAAGACAACACACAGCCTAGACGCGGGTAACCGCCGGTGACCTGAGCATCACTGAGCAACACCACCAACCCACCGTCGGGTGGTAATTGCACCATTCCCGGGTGCACCGCATGTGAACGCAAAGACATCTTTTGTTTCAGGTACAAAGGGGATTCAGAAGCCTCCAGCCGATACCCCATTTTGCTACTTTGAGTGCTCAGCTTGAAGCATTGGCGGGCAAACAGATGCTGGGAATCCTCACTGAGTTCAACAAACTCTGGACCAGGCAAAAAATGAAGCCACAAGTGGGCCGAAGGCTCGCAGCGAGCCAAGGGCATGGCAAGGCGCACGCCCGGTCGCAGGCTGGCGGTCCATTGCCGCACAAAATGAAGTTCATCCCCAACTTGCAACGCCCGACCTTGCAAACCTCCAAAACCGGCGGCAAGACAGGTGCTGCGAGAACCCATCACTTCGCTCACATCGACACCACCTTGCACACACAGTATGTTCCACATGCCAAGGCAAGGCGGCTTTGTGCGCAACACGTCACCTTCCTGCAATACTAAAACTTCACCACACCACACCTGCTTGTTGTTCAACAAGGCCTGTGCACCTCGGTTGGCAAGCAATACCCGGCACGGCCTGGTGCACACAAAATCGAATTGCCCCATCAGCTCAAGACAAGCCGAATTGGCTGCATTTCCCAAAGCAAGGTTGCCTAGGCGAAACGAAAAAGAATCCAGCACGCCCCCGATCGGCACGCCTTCATGCTGATGACCCCAGCGGCCCAGGTCGCTGACAATCCCCTGCCCTTGGGCTTTGACCACTTTAAGCATGATCAGCCCGAACAAATTGAACCGTATCACCAGCGTTGAAGATTGACGGTCCTTCCTGAGGATTGCGTTCAGGATCAAAAAGCAACTGCTCCACATGTCCCATCAAATGCCATCCACCCGGACTTTCCCAGGGATACACTGCGCAGTAATGGGCGGCAATCGCCAGCGTACCCGCTGGCACTCGCGAACGCGGGGTTTCCCGGCGAGAAAAATGAAGCTGCTTGGGCAAACCAGTCAGATAAGCAAAGCCAGGCAAAAAACCCAAAAACTGAACGGTGTAGATGGCGCTGCAATGCAAATCAATTACCTCGGCTACACTGAGCCCGGTCTGTTGAGCCAACCACTCGAGATCTTGGCCAGCAACACCACCATAGTTCACGGTAATTTGGTGATGGCGGCCTGGGTTGTCCGCAGGCCATTTGGTTTTATCGACTTCGGTCAGAAAGTGGGTGAGTTGGTCAAGCAAAGCCTTGTAACGTCCGTTTGCAATAATGGGGTGTTCAAAGATCACGGTCATTGATTGATCCGCCTGTACACACTGCCAGGCCGGCCAATTCAATGTTTGAGGGGACTGTATTAATTTGTGTCTGATCATGGCCAGTTCCGTTGCCTGCAAACTTTTCTCGGTAGCGGCAATAGGGGAGGCCCAGTCTATCTGGATAGCGCGATCGGAAAGAAGGTATGCGCTGGGCATGGATGCTCAAACAATTGGACCAAGAGGCTTTTAGTTTAAACACAAAAAAAGCAGCCAATGGCTGCATTTTTTTGATGTGTGCAACCACTTCGCACGAATTATGCGGCGGCTTGGCTGTCCTGACTTGCCTCGTTGGCTTCAATGGTTCGAAGACCCGCTTCACCAATCGGAATTCTACGCGCTTTCATTTGCTCCGGAATCACCTTGCGCAACTCGACTACCAACAAGCCATTTTTCAGGTTAGCCCCTTCTACTTGAACGTAGTCGGCCAGGTTGAATTTGCGTTCAAAACTGCGGAACGCAATGCCTTTGTGCAGGTACTGTTTACCCTCTTCGTCACCCTTGCGGCCACGGACGGTCAGCACGCCGCGCTCCACTTCCAGCTCGAGCTCTTTTTCCTCGAAACCTGCCACAGCCAAGCTGATTTGATAGCGGTTTTCCTCGAGCGCTTCGATGTTGTAGGGAGGGTAACCTGCTGAAGTGTCAGCGCGCATAGCTGCATCCAGAATACTGGCCATGCGGTCAAAACCAATGGTGCTGCGGTACAAAGGGGTGAGATCGATTGTTGCCATGATTGATTCTCCTGAGAAGCAAAAAATCAGTTGTTAAATATGTGGAGAAACTCTCTCGGAGACATTTCCCACATTCCTGATTTATGAACCACCCCTGAAGATTTCAAGCGCCGTGATTGAAAATTTTTACATGGACTACAACAGATCACCATCCACGTAATACCAACGCCCCTGCTCCTGCACAAAACGGCTCCGTTCATGCAGACGACTGGCGGGCCCATGGTTGGGTTTGTAGCGAGCTACGAACTCCACTTCGGCTTTGCCATGGCCTGGCCAATGTCCTTTAACACTCAGCCCCAGCCATTTGCCTTGCGCAATGTCCTGTTGAAGGTTTAGTTGGGGCGGTCGTGTACTGGAATGCCAGGTTAACAACACATAGTCGCCCAGGCCCAAGGCATATGCACTGTAACGCGAGCGCATCAGTGCTTCTGCGGTCGGTGCGGTTTGCGTCTGGATATGAAACGGTTCGCAGCAGGCTTGGTAGGCACCATGGCCACAGGGGCACGGCAATGATTTATTTTTTTGGACCATGTGGGGCAAAAGCGATGAATTCAGCAGATTTTTCATTTTAGACTGAAGCCAGAGACAGCCAACCTTAGACCAACAACAATGATCACCCACAATGACAATTAAGCCTAGACAAGTACACGCGTTTCACCATACCGACGCTTTGGGTCATCATGATGCCGTGGCCTTGGCGGGGCAACTACAACGCGGAGAAATCAGTGCCACTGCACTGGTGCAGGCCGCCTTCAAACGACTTGAACTTGTCAACCCGGCGCTACACGCCACGGTGTGCTTGCAAGAGGAAGCGGCCCTGGCACAAGCAAGCTTTTACGACAACCTGGGTAACTTCAGGGCATTTCAGGGCATACCGGCATTTTTGAAGGACAATCTGGATTTGAATGGCTTGCCCACTCTGCACGGATCTGCGGCCATGCCAGCCACCAACAAAAATCACACCAGCGCCGTCGCACAGCAGATTATCGACACTGGCGTAGTGCTGCTGGGTAAAACAAAGCTGCCCGAGTTCGGGCTGACTGCCACCACCGAGTACAGCAAAGCCGAGCCAGCACACAACCCATGGAACATTGGGTACAGCACAGGGGGTTCTTCGGGCGGTTCGGCTGCTTTGGTGGCAGCGGGTGTGGTTCCAATTGCCCATGCAAACGACGGCGGTGGCTCAATTCGCATTCCCGCTGCATGTTGCGGGCTGGTGGGTTTGAAACCCAGCCGCGGGCGTTTGGCCATGAACGAAATGGCAAAAAACCTGCCCATCAATATTGTGAGCGACGGGATTGTCTCGCGCAGTGTACGGGACACTGCTGCGTTTTTCGCGCTGGCGGAAGAGCATTACAAAAACCCGACATTGCCACCACTTGGCCATATCACAGCCCCTGGCCGCAAGCGCCTGAAAATCGGCATGTTCACACAGAAAATTTCTGGTCATGAAACAGACTCCGCCTGCATAGACGCTGTGCACAAGGCAGCCGCCTTGTGTGAAGAGTTGGGCCACGAAGTGCAGGAAATCAAGGTGCCCATCAGCGCCCAGTTTGCCGATGATTTCTTGCTGTACTGGGGCATGCTGGCCGCATCCATTTCACACTTGGGCAAACTTGCAGTTGACCGGCACATGGACACCGGAAAACTCGAACCCCTCACTGACGGTTTGGCCAAACATTTCACGCGCAACCTGCTGAAATTTCCATTCGCTTTGCGAAGGCTTTACCAGTTTGAAGCGCAATACGCTACGGCCTTTGCCGATCTGGATGTGTTGCTGAGCCCAACGCTTGGCCAGCCTGCACCGCCGCTAGGTTACCTGGCACTTGATGTGCCTTTTGAGCAGGCGCGGGAAAGGCTGCTCAACTTTGCATCATTCACAGCAGCTCAAAACGTGGCGGGGGCCCCAGCCATCAGCCTGCCCATGCACCATACGGCCGAGGGTATCCCCGTCGGGGTACATTTTGCCGCTGCCATGGGGCATGAATTCAGGTTGATTGAGCTTGCGCTGGAAATTGAGCAAGCCCAACCATTCAAGATGCTGGCATGAATTCCAGGTGAGCTTTGTAAACTACCGAGGCCCTGTCGACCATGGAACAGTGGCCAGTGTTTTCAAGCATTAAATCGACAATCGCGGGTTGCGCCTGTTTCAATACAGCCAGGCCACTGGGGTGAACCAACTGGTCCGAATCTCCCCACACCACCATCAAGGGCACGGTGGTGTTTTCCACCATGTCGTTCAAACTGACGTTGGCGTCCGGATTCACGAACTCCATGAATACCCGGTCGAGCAAAGCCTTGTTCTTGATCGACATGCGGCCAAAGTATTTGCGCATAAAACCAGGCATGGGTGGCGCTTTTCCATTAAAACAGAGATCGACCACCTTCTCATATTCTTCAAAATTGGTGGGTGCCAGAATAATTTTGCCTTCGTCTGCAAAAGCACGCCCAATGGCTGTATGTTCGGCACCCTTTACCCCGGCAGGGTTTAACAAACAGGCGCTGAGAACCCGGTTCTCAAAATTGGCGGCCAAGGCACCCGCCAAATAGCCGCCCATGGAGTTACCCATGACATGGAAGGTTTTTACTCCCACCGCATCCAGCCAACGCACCACTCGATCGGCCTGTTCTGCAATATTAAAACGGGCATTGCTCGGTCGGTCAGACTCACCAAACCCGATCAGGTCGGGTATCCACACAGTGTAATGGCGCATCAGGCGTGGAGCCAGTGCCAACCAGTTTTCCTTGTTGGCACCAAAGCCGTGAACCAACACCATGTCGGGCCCTTGTCCGCCCTTGAAATACACGGTGCGTCCGTCTACGGTATTGACGCTGCTTTTGACCAAACCCATTTGTTTGCATTTGGAATCGATCAATCTGCGGCACAGCCAGTTCATAAACGCATTGCTCATTGTTAATTTCACCTGTCTCGTTGTCTGGTTTCTTCTTACATACGCAATGGCTGCTCGCTGATCTCGCTTACAGCAATTGGATGGCTTAGTTTTTTTCGCGGTTCATCAACAATACATTCACTGGGATCGATGTCTGTGGGAAGCGTCGAAACCTTCTGAAAAAGATTGCTTGATTTGAATAGGAGGATGTTCAAAATGAAAGCAAATGAACTACTGGAACAAATTCGCGAAGCCAATTTATCTTACCTGCTTCTGGCCAAACAACTCATCAATGAAGACAAAGCCGAGGCCATCATTCGCCTGGGCATCGACGAAAACACGGCAGACCTGCTGGACCAACTGACTACCGCTCAAGTTTTGCGCATCGCAGCAAACAATGTGCCGATGTGCAGCATTCGGTTCGAAGACCCCGCCGTATGGAAACTCCTTGGTGACCACGGAAAAGAACGCGCGATTTCAGGCATGCATGCAGCCATCTTGATGGCTGGCCGCAGCGCCCAAATTACCGCTTAAGCGCACTTAGAAAACAACCGTGGCACATGCACCCGCGGGTGCGCTGGAGAACAAATATGTCCAAGATTAAATCCTTGATGGCTGAGGCTGTCCAAATCAAACTCGCTTCTGACCTGATCAAGCTGGATGCCCGCTTGCAGGTCCTCGAAAGTGAAACCCAATTGTCACGTGAACGCCTGATCCGCCTGTACAAGGAAATCAAGCAGAAATCGCCGCCCAAAGGCATGTTGCCCTTCTCCACAGACTGGTTCATGACCTGGCAGCCCAATATCCACTGTTCCCTGTTCATGAATTTTTACTCCACATGCATCAAACACACCGACCTTGAAGACGGTGAATGTTTGGTGAAGGCCTACAAGCTGTATCGCGAACAAATTACAGCCTTGGGTTTGCCAGAGGTTTTGTCTCTTACCCGCGCATGGCGTCTGGTGAAATTTTTTGACGCCGGCATGTTGACCACCACAGCTTGCAAAACCTGTCAGGGTCACTTCGTCGTACACACCTATGACTTGGTCAATAACTATGAATGCGGCCTGTGCAACATGCCATCACGCGCCGGAAAAACGAAACAGGACGCAGCCACCCGCTTCTTCAATGAAGAAAGCTTGATGGAAATTGCTTAAAGAATTGAATTGCAGTGCCGTTGTACCAAGCAGTAACTTGTTTTTTGTCTCTCTCCCCTGTCCGTAGTACAAGGACACTTCAAACACCTGTCAGCCCTGGCTCACAGGTGTTTTTTTTGACCAATTTTCAGGCCATAAAGCGAGCCAGAATCTGACGGCTTCGTGTATCCAGCGCGAACATGTCTTCGATGATGAACTGCATGCCGTTGGCATGGGTGAGCACCAGCCGGCTTCCTCCCAAACGTCGAATGCTCTCATCCGTGGGCAACTCAAACTTGCAAGGCCCTTTGTCAGTTTCCAGGGTCCAGATGCTGGGTGTGGAGTAGGTCGACACTGAGGTAATTCGAAGCACAGTGGGCCTGAACTCACGCACTGCCAGGAAATCTTTCACGACCGCCTGTGAGTCAGTATCCAATTGATCCAGACGATCCAGCCAGGCTAATTCTTTGCTGTATTCATCCACAATTGAAATGCTTTCATCTGGGGCTGAAAAGGGGAAAGCCAGCACTGGCATCACCTGGTCGGCCACCAATTCACTGCCTTTGTACAAGGCCAACTTGCCTTGGGTTGATTCACGCAATCGCCAGTCAATCATATTGGGCTTGCTCCTGCTTCAGTTTTTCCTGGGCCTGGTGC
>NZ_LUJK01000017.1 GCF_001601825.1 Limnobacter sp. CACIAM 66H1
CCCTGGTGTTGACCGTGATCGCCAGTACCGCCTACCTCATGGTTCACCTGGATGGAACAGCGTTGCGCATGCGAGCCGGAACTCCCTTCGCTTCCCCCGGCAACGCTTGGGCTGCAATGGTGGGCTTGGCGCTGATTCTTGAACTGACGCGCCGCGTGGCGGGTAGTGCATTGGTCATCATTTCCGTTATTTTCGTGGTGTATTCATTCGTAGGGCCTTATCTGCCCGGTTTTCTGACGCACGATGGTTTTGATTTCAGCCGCTTTTTCTCGTACATCTACACCGACGCAGGCATATTGGGCGCTACCACTGCGGTGTCGTCCACCTACATCATTTTGTTCATCGTTTTCGCCGCTTTTCTCCAAGCCTCCAAGGTGGGCGACTACTTCGTCAACTTTGCCTTTGCGGCAGCGGGCCGTGCTCGAGGTGGCCCAGCCAAAGTGGCTGTATTTGCCTCTGGCCTGATGGGCATGATCAACGGCACCAGTGCGGGCAATGTGGTTGCCACCGGGTCCTTGACCATACCCCTGATGAAAAAAGTGGGCTACAACGGTAAAACTGCCGGTGCCATCGAAGCCGCTGCCTCTACAGGCGGGCAAATCATGCCGCCGATCATGGGTGCTGGCGCATTCATCATGGCGGAAATAACAGGAATCCCCTACTCCGAAATTGCAATCGCTGCGGTTATTCCTGCTGTGCTGTATTTTCTCTCCACCTATCTGATGGTTGACTTTGAAGCGGCCAAGCTCGGTATGCGCGGCATGCGCTCCGATGAGTTACCACAATTTTCGAAAATGGTGAAACAGGTCTACCTGTTCATTCCCATCATTATTCTGATTGTTGCTCTGTTCATGGGTTACTCGGTGATACGTGCTGGCACTTTGGCCACAGCGGCTGCCGCGGTAGTCAGTTGGTTGTCGCCATTCAAAATGGGCCCAAAAAGTATATTCAAGGCCTTCGATTTGGCAGGGGTAATGTCCATCCAGATCATCACGGTGTGCGCCTGTGCTGGCATCATCGTGGGGGTGATTGCCTTGACTGGTGTTGGCGCCCGCTTCTCTTCCATTCTGCTGGACATCGCTGAAAATTCACAGTTGATTGCCCTGTTCTTTGCGATGTGCATTGCAATTCTGCTGGGCATGGGCATGCCGACTACAGCCGCCTATGCCGTGGCTGCATCCGTGGTTGCCCCTGGCCTGATCGAACTTGGCATTCAACCTTTGGTGGCCCACTTCTTTGTGTTCTACTTCGCCGTCATCTCGGCCATTACGCCGCCAGTGGCGCTGGCCTCGTATGCTGCCGCGGGTATTTCCGGCGCGAACCCAATGGCAACCTCTTTCACCTCATTCAAGATCGGCCTGACTGCGTTTATCGTGCCGTTTATGTTTTTTTACAACGCTGCACTACTGATGGAAGGTGAATGGTTTGTGATCTTGCGTGCATTTGTTACAGCGTGCATTGGCGTGTTTTTCCTCGCCGCCTCTATTCAAGGCTGGTTCTGGGGAGCACATTCAAATTGGCTAGTACGCGGCATTCTACTCATCGCTGCGCTTTGCATGATTGAGGGCGGTTTGTACACTGATATCGGCGGAGCAGTGCTGGCTGTTGTAGCAATTGTTCTTAATAAATTCTTTAAAGGAAAACCAGCACCTGAACCCATGGTTCAGGCCAAGGGAATGGATTAAAAAGCCGCACATCCTGAGGCTTTTACACCTATTTTTAGTGTAGAGCCTCAGGTTCAAACCCTTTCATTGCGTAATCGATTTCCCTATAGTGCGAAGTGTCACGAAATTTGACTACCCGCTACCCAAGGAGATCTCACGATGTATGCTTTCGAAAAAACAGCTGAATTGCTGACCAAGACCAACACCGAACTCAAAAACCAGCACCAAGCTGCTGCCAAGGCCCTGAACAGCCTGGTACAAGCACAATTCGGCCTGCTGTCACAAGGTTTGGGCAACGCATTCACCGCTGCTGAAAAGCTGCCTTTGGCCGACAAGCCAGTGGTTGTTAACGCACGCACCGAGATCAAGCAAGGCTTGGAAAAAGTGGTGGGCGTAAGCCAGGTTTACACACAAAAAGGTGTTGAGCTGTTCGAACAGCAATTGCCGGTGGTTATCGACAAAGGTTTTTCTTATGCCGCTTTGGCCCTGTCACAGGCGGAATCCTTGACCGAAAACGCAATCACCATGGGTGTAAGCGCTTTGGAACAAGCCAAAAAAAACGAAACCCTGAAGCCCGCCATTGAACAAGCTGAGCAAATTGCTGCCCAGTTGTTCGAAAAGATTGGTGTTAAAGGTGAAGCTGGTGCGAAAAAAGCTGCCAAGAAGCCTGCTGCCAAGAAAGCTGCTGCTCCACGTGCAAAGCGCGCAGCAGCCGCCCCGAAGGCTTCAGTCTGAATAGACATGGCCCAGCTTGAGCTGCGCTTTGACTAAATAAAAAACCCTCGAGTTCTCGAGGGTTTTTTTATGGTTGCAAAGAGAGGTCAGGAAGACACTACAGCAACCACAAAATCAGGCCATAACAAACTGAGGCGCCCAGAACACCAACAAACCACTCTCTTTTGGTTTCCAGTTCGCCCAGCATGGCTACATCGAAGCTCTTGTTTGCGAAATCATCCATGGCAATACTCCCGGTGCATAATGCACATGTGTGTTGATGCCTCTATTTAAGTGCAAATACACAGGTGAGTCTTTCCCACAAAGGGGGCCACCTTATTCGACTACCCCCACGAGGTGACCACGATGACCTTCAGTTCTGCCAGTGCGTTTGCAATTGTCTCCGCAGGCGTGTTTTTGCTTGTTGGTCTCTTCAGCGGTTTGTGGAAGTTTCTACAGATGTGGCGCAGTGAACAAGGCCTGGCTCATCCTTACCTGGATATCGCCCACCGAGCCAGCCTGCTCTATGGTTTTGCCTGTCTCACCTTGGCCATATTGGCACATTTCAGCACATTCAGCCCGAATTACAATTTATTCGCGGCAGTAACTGTGATTGTATTTTTTGCACTGGCCGTGACGGGGTATTTGATACAGGCAGCGCTGAACGGCCCCGACAATCAGTTGCGGCAACCTCACAAACTGGGAAACCACCCAATGCCCCGCGCAGGTTTGGCCTTATTTATGGTGGCACTGATACTCGCCGAAATTGGAGGCACTCTTTATCTGTTTGCCGGCGCGCTGCAGAACCCTTTGCTGCAATTCTGGTCATAAACATCATTCAAGTTCATTCCGGGAACACCGAACAATGCCTTTACAGTTCATTCGTCGCTCCTTGCTAACAGCTTTCTCCCTGCTGACGTTGGTCGCCTGTAGCACCACGAACCCAGGCAATTCATCAGCGCAATATCAAGCGAAGGCAAACTGGACCAGTTCATTTTTAAGCCAGGTTTTCGGCGGTCAAACCATGCCCGATGGGGTGAACAATTGGGCATGTCGCCCCGCAGAGAACCAAAACCCGGTTGTACTGATTCACGGTACTTTTTCTTCCAGCATGTATTCATTTGGGGCCTTGGGTCCGGCGCTGGCCAATCAAAACCTGTGCGTATACTCGATCGACTACGGTGCAGCTGAACCGAGCGACTGGTTCAAGGGCGTGGGCCCGGTGGATGAATCAGCGCAGCGTATTGCTGAATTTGTAAAGTTTGTGAAAACAACCACTGGGCGTGACAAGGTGACCCTGGTAGGTCATTCTCAGGGCGGTCTGATCGGCTTTTACTATCTGAAGATGTTGCAGGGAGCTACCCATGTGGACCGCTTTGTGGCCTTGGCCCCTAGTGTCAACGGCACCTCGATTGCCAAGACACCCAACCGAGACCTGGTCGAATATTGCCTTGCCTGTGCTGACCAACACCCCCGTTCAGCCTTGCTTCGCGAATTGAAAAACGGCCCCATCACAATGCCTGGGGTGCATTACAGTGTTTTGGTCACAAAAAACGACAAGGTTGTAGTACCGGTTGAAAACCAGTTTGTGAAAGAACCTGGCGTGCAAAACGTCTATATTCAAGATCTGTTGCCAGGCAAACGGGTGTCACACAGCGGCATGTTGTACGACACAGAGACTCTTGAACTGATCGTGAAGCTGGTACAGGGTCGATCGTTGCAAACTGCTTCAAACTAAAGCGGTGTAACTTCGGGTTGCTGGGTCGAAACGGTAGAGAGCATCTTTGACCTGGTTTTGATCAATACCCTCTTTTTTCAACTGTACTTTTTGGTACTTGAACGTGCCGGTTGTTTCCACAGCCTGAATCACACGCAAATACTGCGGCACAGCATACCCGGGTAACTGGCTGCATACGTGCGCGGCCAGCGCATCCAGGTCAAGCAACGCGCCGGGCTTTACGGCAATTGCAGCCATACCGGCCCGACCATCGAATCCATCCAGCTTTACGCCATAAACCACCGCATGTTCAAGAAACGGCAGTTTGGCCAATACACCTTCCACTTCTGATGTGGCTACATTCTCGCCCTTCCAGCGAAACGTGTCGCCCAGACGGTCAACAAATTGAATATGCTGCCAACCCTGTCTGCGTACCAAATCCCCCGAGTTGAACCAGCAATCACCGTGTTTAAACACATTGCGCAGCAACTTGCCTTCGTTGGCTTTCGGGTCTGTGTAACCATCAAAGGGCCGTAACTCGGTCACTTCACTGATCAACAACCCTACCTCACCGCGGCCTACAGTCTCGCAAAAACCATGTTGATTTCGTACCACTTGTTCCGAATCTGCGTCGCAGGCAATGACCTCAAAGGGCATGGGACAAAAGCCAACGGTTTCTTTAAGACCAAACGCGTTCATAAATCCGAGATTGGATTCGCTCGCCCCGTAAAATTCGAAAATCTGATGAATACCGAACCGGTGTTCAAAGTCCTCCCATATTTCAGGACGCAGGCCGTTGCCTAGAATCAACCGGATTTCATGATTCTGATCGTCCATGTGAGGCACCTGATTCAGGAGATACCGCAACAGTTCGCCGATGTAGCAAAACGCCGTTGCCCTGTAATGTGAAATACGCCTCCAGAACTGACTTGCACTGAATTTTTCATCCAGCGCAAAGCAGGCGCCGGATGCCAGTACGACCCCCAAGGACACCGTGAGTGCATTGTTGTGATACAAGGGCAGACAACAGTAAAACACATCAGAAGCCGTCAAGCGCACGGCGGTGCTCATGCCCGAGGCCGCCTGCAACCAGCGGTAATGGCTCATTACAGAAGCCTTGGGCAAACCGGTTGTGCCGGAGGTAAAAATATAGAAACAGGGCGAGCTGGCTGTAATTTGTGCGGTTTGCGCCAAGTTATGAACAGGTTGCGTAGACCAGGCGCTGCGAAAGTCACTCACACGCAGATGATTACTGTCGGTTTGCAGCGAAAGCAAATCGACGCCTTTGAGCAGTGTGTTGTCATTGGATTCCAACTGCTTGAGAATATCCAGACCACGATCACACGCCAGAATTATTCTTGGTTTCACCAGCTTCAAGCTGTGCGCTTGCACTGAACCCTGTTGGTTAATGTTCAGCAGCGCAGCAACCGCTCCCAACTTGGCACAGGCAATGACTGCGAGCAAAGCTTCAGGACGATTGGCTGACAACAAGCCCACCGTGTCACCAGCCTTCACGCCCATAGACAGCAAACCGCGCGCCATTTGATTACAAATCGAATTCGCTTGCCCATAGGTCCAACACTGTTGATCACTTTTCAGGAATACCGATTTCGCGTGTTTGCGCGCAGTTTCCTGAAACAACAAACCCATTGAACGTCGGGAATGTGGTCGGAGCAAGGCCAGACTGGCCAGCGAGGGCAAAATATGCGGCACGTCAGGAAGAAAACTCAAGGCGCCTTTGGCAATGTCGATTGCGGATACTGTTTTGCCCTGAACTGTCATTTTGTGCGGTCTCCGGCTGCTGTCTCGTGTTTTTTTATACAGAAAAAGATACACTCTTTGGGTCAACGAAATTCGAGCACGCACCGTTTTTATCAATGTCATCAGGCTGCCCAGTTAAGTATTCTTCCATGCCCATAGTCAAAGTGCGCTCCAAAACTGTTCTTTGCCTGCTTGTGCTTGTGGCGGCACTTCCATTTCATACCGCCAACGCGAAAAACTTCATAGGTTATACGGGCAAAGGCTGGAACAGCGATTTCGGGGTGCTACGCGGTCAATGTGATGCCAAACTGGTTCAAAGTGAAGCGCTCAAGGGCACGTTAACCGAGCAAATGGCCTACGTTGAATCCACAGAGGCTTTCAAGGCAATTTTTACGGAAACCCAATTGGTCGATGCGTTTGCGGTGGACTCTCATTGCTTCGGGCACACCATGGAGCTAGTTCCGTCGGGGCAAGCGGTGCGTTGGCTCAATCCGGTGAACGGCGTCGGTGTGTATCTATCGCCCGGAGCCAAGTCGGACACTTGCAGAACATACTTGGGGGTCACCATCGTCAACGGTGAAAAAACCAAGTTCCGGGGTGAGGTGTGTTCGCCCAGCAAAGGCGCCTGGCAAATTCAGCAGTAATCTCAGACAAATACCGCCTTGCGCAAACGCTGGAGGGTATCCGAATGCCCAACCAGCACCAACAGTAATTTGGCCCGAGTCATTGCCACAAACAGCTTTCGAAATTCAGCTTCATTAAACTCCGAAAAAGCCAACTCGGTTACCACAATGGCTTGCGCCGCCTGCCCTTTGAAGCGGTACACCGATTCGGCATGCACGTTACCCTCAGTGAATACCTGGCTACCATTTTCATCATATCGACCGGTAAAGTGCCTCAGAGTGTGTGGTCCAAGGCTGGCTTGCGCCAATATCTTTGATTTCTCATGCCCCCGCATGCTCAGTACGGCAATTTTGTCTCGCGTGAAACCGTGGCGCAAGCAGGCAGTAATTGCCTTGGCGGTTTGACTCAACAACGACTCATCATCGTCATACTCGAAAAACTCCAAGGGCAAACCTTCGAGGGGACAAGCAGCTTCAATATCAAGCGACAAAGGCGAGTCAAAATGGAATACATGTTGAACCAACTGCAAGGCTTGAACCACGCGTTTTGGATTTCGATAATTCATGGGCGTGTGCAAGCTGACCCAACCGGGCAGGCTGACTGCCGGCTTGGCGTACAGGTTCTGAATCGGATCCTCCAGCCACAGCCACCGGGTGCCCGAATGCGAGCAACGCTGAAGCACCGGCAGCCAACTCTGGTCGAAGTCCTGCCCTTCATCCACCACAATCGAGTCAAAAACCCAGCGCTTGTCCAGCGGTGTGCCCAATACCTGCTCGGGCAAACGGCCGAACACCCCGGGCGACGCGTAATCCACCTCCTGACCCGCATCACGCAGCATTCGGTCGCACAATGCATGAAAATTAAAAACCACCGCGCCCACCAAACCAGCCTCACGAACCTGCTGTGCCATGTGCGAGGAAAGCGGCCGGTTATAACACACATACAAGGTTCGGGCTCTCAAACCATGGTTGCGCTGCAGTTCGCTGAAAGCCAATTGTGATTTTCCACTGCCCGCAGTGCCTGTAACACGCAAACGAAAAGGCTCGAAGCTCAGCCTTGACACCCATTGCTCCAGTCCGTGCGACAAACGCGTCACCAATGTTTCGGCCGCTTGTGACAAAGCGCCCACCTCCGGCACCAGGTTCAGTTCATTGCACAAAAAGGAGTGAATGGCTTTGGGATTGCTGTTGCTGCTGAACAGGTCAGCAGTAATGTCGATGGTTTGAATCAGGGCAGCCAATTCATCCTTGTGACGGGCATCCACCACCCGCTCGGCATTCACGGTAAGTCCACTGGGGTCGGGTACGGTGAAATCGGGGCAATAAAAAATGGGCTCTACTCGCAAGTGACCTTGATGTTGCAACTTGAATTTCTGGTTCAACAAAGCGCCTTGCTCAGCCAGTGCGTTAAATACATCCTGACGCTGTTCACCCAATTGCTTCACCATCCGGCCTTGGTCCACTTTCATCAAACCGGTTTTCATCAAAATACTGTAGACGATACCACTGGGACCAAGCACCAGAAATTGAATTCGCCCAGTGACGGTCAGCCCATGTTCAATTCTCGACCAATGAATGCCGTGATAAATGGTGTAGTTGTCGGGCAACTGCGTCTGCAAATGCAACAACACATCCCGCTCGCGCGCTTGTGCACCATCCAGCGCAAGTTCACTCGTATCTGACGGATAAACCTTGGCTGACACGCCTTAAACCTCTTTGAATTGTTGTTTCAGCGCAGCGCCAGAGTAACGATCCACCCCAGCCTGAATGCGAAAGCCCAGCATGATTTTTCCGGTGGTACAGTACACCTGTTCCCGCAGCCATTCGATGACTTCTTTGCCTTCTGAAAAACCCACTGCCTCGAATTCCCAAACCCGGTCGTCCGCATTCCAGCGAAAGCCCTTGGACTTTAAAAAATCTTTCTTCTCAAATGGTGCTTTCAACGCAGCGATTTGATAAATCGATTCATTGGCACTGTCAAACAACACCTGAAATGGCATGCGCTGGGATGTTTTCAAGGGTTGCGCCAACACATGGACCAGTGCATTGCAATCCTCCACTGCACGGTGGGCACCGTGGAAGTAACCGCAATCCGACAACAAGTATTCCAGTTTGCGTCCGGAATAATTTTCCTGGGTCCATGGCAGTTCCCGAAACGTGCAAGCCCAGATCGATTTTTCAAGCCAGGGGAAACGGCGAAGCATAAATGGCTTGTCAAATGCTGCGTTGTGCGCCACGAACAAAGCGGCCTCACTGCACAGGGCTTTTAACGCAGCTTCATCAAACCGCTGACCTTTGACCATGTCGTTGGTAATGCCATGAATGGCTGAATTCTCGGGCGTAATGGGTACCTTGGGTTCTTCAAGGCCTCCATACGTGCCCAGCACTGCACCAATCGCTCCGGTGTCCTGGTCCACCTCAATCAGCACCGCCCCCACCTCAATGACTTCGCATGTTGCAAAATCAAGGCCTGTGGTTTCAGTATCGACGACCAGCACCTTAACTGGGCTGTTAATTTGCCCACCAAAAGTGTCGCGCATTTGAATGCGACGCAGTACCTTGTAATTGCCGCTGCTTTCCAGCCATCGGGCAACAGTTTCCTGGTCTACATCGCCAATGCTGCTGTTCAATTCCTTGTTATCCAAACGGAATGTCCTATGGTTCAGTATGAATTAAGTACGCCTGCTGTCGGCTTACTCTCACTTGCCAGCCTTTTTTCACCTCGCGAATTCCACCTTTATCAATACGCAATTGGCGAGCCAATTCAATCAATTTCAGTTTGCCACAACGTACGCCTTGGCCAAGCAACCAATGTCGGAGGGTATTGAGCTGGGCTGAATCGTCCAGTGCCCGCCACTGAATCAATTGCAAGCCTCCAGTTTCAGAAATCACCTGCGGCGCCTTGACTTGCGTATTTGAATCTTCCTCTGAATAGTGTGCCCGAAAAAATTCAGCCAGTTGGAGCAGAGCCTTGGGGCTCTGTGGAAAGTGTGCAATCAGACTAGGCAAGAGTTCATGGCGCACCCAGTTGCGGCGCAGTGTAGTGTCCTCGTTGCTGGGGTCTTCGATGTACTGCAGGCGATTGGCACGGGCGTACTCGAGCAAACTGGCCTTGCTGCTATCGAGCAAAGGTCGGCACAACAGCAAGTCGGGATACAGGTGACGATCCACGCCGACAGGGCCCACAACGCGCATCCCTCCCACTCCTCGCAAGCCGGAACCGCGCAACAATTGCAGCAGCACTGTTTCAAGTTGATCATCCCGATGATGGGCGCACAGTAACACTGTGCGTTGATTGGCCTTCATCCAGTTAAAAATGGCTCGGTACCGCAGCACACGGGCCTGACCTTCAAGGCCTAGATCACTGGGTTGAACATTTACTTTTAAAGCAGTAAAAGGGATACCCCACTGTTGACACTGGGTTTCACAATGTAACTCCCAGGCATCGGCCTGCAACTGAATTTGATGGTTGACATGCACAGCATGCAAGGCCATGCCCATTTCATGCAAGGCATGAAGCAACACGGTGGAATCGACCCCGCCTGAATAAGCCACCACAAAACAGTCGGGCAGAGGGGCTTGGCGCTTGAAGTCGCTTAGAAAGGCTTCAAGCGACTGTTTCAATTATTTGCTCACCTTGAAGTGGCCATAACTCATGAGTCGGTCATGGCGAGCGTCCAGCAAAGTTTTGGGCTTGTAGGTGACCAGCATATTCAAGGCAGCCTTGATTGCGGTTTTCAAGTTGCTGGCCGTTTGCGCATGGTCGCGATGCGCTCCACCAAAGCTCTCCTTCACGATTTCCTGAATCAACCCAAGATCGCGCAGGCGTTTGGCGGTAATACCCAAGGCCTCTGCAGCATCCGATGCCCTTTCAGCGCTGCGCCACAAAATGGAAGCACAACCTTCAGGGGAAATTACAGAGTAAGTCGCATTTTCCATCATGATGACGTGGTCAGCCACAGCCAACGCCAAAGCGCCACCTGAACCGCCCTCACCAATAATCGCACTGACGATGGGTACCTGAATTTGTGCCATTTCAATCAAATTGCGGCCAATGGCCTCAGACTGCCCACGCTCCTCGGCATCAATACCAGGGTATGCCCCCGGGGTATCCACCAGGGTTACGATGGGAATACCGAATTTCTCAGCGGTTTTCATCAAGCGAAGCGCTTTGCGATAGCCCTCGGGGCGTGGCATGCCGAAGTTACGCAAAGTACGCTCTTTCACATCACGGCCTTTTTGGTGACCAATCACCATGACGCTTTCACCATCAAGGCGGGCAAGGCCCCCTACGATCGAAGGGTCGTCTGCAAAATGCCTGTCGCCATGCAACTCGTGAAAGTCAGTGAATGCGTGGGCAATGTAATCCAGGGTGTAGGGGCGCTGGGGGTGACGCGCCACCTGCGAAACCTGCCAAGGGGTCAACTTGCTGTACAACTCCTTGGTCAACACATCGCTTTTGCCTTCCAGGCGGCGAATTTCTTCCGACAAATCGACCGCTGAGCCGTCCTGAACCAGGCGCAGCTCCTCGATTTTGCCTTTTAACTCAGCAATGGGTGCTTCAAAATCCAGAAATGTTTGCTTCATGAGGTTCTCTTAATAGTCCACCACGGCTGGATCGAGGCTGCGCCACAAATACCACGTTGCCACTGTCCGCCAAGGTTTTAATTTTTCCCCGAATTGTAGTGCTTCTTTCGGTCCGATGGGTTCACCTTCGAAAAATTGGCGCGAGATACCGCGCTGCACACCAATGTCATCCACAGGCCAAACATCGGGCCTACGCAAACAAAACATCAAAAACATTTGGGCGGTCCAACGCCCTACTCCCTTGATTTCACATAGGTGGCGGGTGCAGGCCTCATCGTCCATGCCATCTAGCAGTGTCAGCTCAAGACGTCCTTGCTGCTCAAATTCGCTCAAGGCACGCGCGTAGGCTATTTTCTGACGTGAAAGGCCTGTGGCCTTCAAAGTGTCGTCACTCAGAGCGAGCAATACGCTGCTATTGATTTGCCCATTCAGCGCCTCGACCACTCGGGCCCACACGGCGTCAGCAGCCTTCACCGAAATTTGTTGGCCCACCAACGAGCGCAGCATGGTTTCATAAGGCGCGCCACGCGAACGCAAGGCCCGGTCCGAATGTCGGGTCACCAATTCAGCCCATACCGGGCTTTGCGAAGCCAAGGTCTCACACGCCACCTGCCAGTAATCAGGCGCGTGGGGATCTTGATTCAACCTCAGGCTCGCCGCCATTCGGTTGCACCGCCCCGTTTGTCTTCCAGTACCACGCCCATGTCGAGCAATTGCTGGCGTATGGCATCCGCTTTTGAGAAATCCCGGTCAGCTTTGGCCTGGGTTCGGGCGTCAATCAACGCTTGAATCTCGGCCTCGTCCAAGGCCCCAGCTTGGTCTCCCACCTCGGCTTTCTGAAAAGCTTCAGCCGTACGTCCCAACAAACCCAGTACCTGTGCCAAAGCTTTCAGACGCGCGGCCAATGTCTGGTCGGCAGTGCGGTTCACCTCATTGGCCATCTCAAACAAAACCGACACGGCAATCGGTGTGTTCATGTCATCATTCATGGCCTCGGCGAAACGGGATTCAAATTCGAGGGTCCAATCAATCGAATCCACCACCTGAACGTCGCCCACGGCCTTGTACAGGCGACCCAGGGCAGCTTTCGCGTCTTGTACATGGCCCTCTGAATAGGTCAACTGACTGCGATACTGCGCACGCAGAATAAAAAAGCGCACTACTTCGGCATCGTATACTTTCAAAATGTCGCGGATCGTGAAGAAATTATTCAACGATTTGGACATTTTTTCCGATTGCCCATTGGTTTCGACTCGCACAAAACCGTTGTGCATCCAATACTGGGCAAAACCCTCGCCGGTTGCACCCACACTTTGGGCAATCTCGTTTTCATGATGCGGAAACTGCAAGTCAGCACCGCCGCCATGAATATCAAAGGTATTGCCCAATAACTTGCAACTCATCGCCGAGCATTCAATATGCCAACCAGGGCGACCAACACCGAAATCAGATTCCCATTTGGCATCTGCAGGCTCATCAGCCTTTGCGCTTTTCCACAAAACAAAATCCAGCGGGTCATTCTTGCTACCTGAAACCCCCACACGTTCACCAGCCCGCAATTCATCCAGACTTTTGCCTGATAGCCGGCCGTATTCAGGAAAGGCGCGCACCGAAAAGTTCACATCACCAGAATCATCCCGGTAAGCGAGCCTCTTGTTCATCAGGGAGTGAATCATGTCCTGCATTTCTGCGACATACTCAGTCGCACGAGGCTCGTAGTCGGGGCGTTCAATACCCAAGGCATCGGCGTCCTCATGCATGGCCGCAATGAAGCGATCCGTCAACGAACGAATGCTTTCACCGTTCTCAACAGCGCGGCGAATAATTTTGTCATCAATGTCGGTGATATTGCGTACATAGGTGACCGGGTAGCCAGAGGCACGCAGCCAGCGCTTCAGCAGATCGAACACCACCATGACACGGGCATGACCCAAATGGCAGAAGTCATAGACTGTCATGCCACACACGTACATTCGAACGTTCTGTGGATCAAGCGGTGAAAAAGCCTGCTTTTTCCTTAGAATTGAATTGTAAATTTGAAGAGACGATTTCATTGGACTCAGAAAAAAAGCGGACCCAGCTTGCCAAAACGGTACAATCTGATACTGGAATCTTCAGGAAACCCAGCTCAGAAGCCAACCCGCTCTGGGGCTTGCTACAATAGCGGTCGAGTATATCATTACGCATGATCGAGTTTTTCCCTACCAATCAGATGAAACGGGTAACCCCGCAAAGGCGCAACCGAATGCAGGCTAAAAAAACAATCACGTCGTCAATCATTGGCAAATACAAGAAAAGCAAATATGCATTGCTAGTCGCCCTCATGGGCTTGGCATTTGCAGGCGCTCCAGGCCATGCCGACGAGTCAGATGAGGTTTCAAAACTTATTCAAAGCGGTCAATTTGAACAGGCACAGGCACGCGCAGACGCATACCTGGCCAACCGGCCCAATGACGCACAGATGCGTTTTCTGAAGGGTCTGATTTTGACTGAGCGCAACAAAACCGCAGAAGCCATCACCGTGTTCACAAAGCTGACCGAAGATTTTCCGGAGCTGCCTGAGCCCTACAACAACCTGGCTGTGCTGTACGCGGGGCGCGGAGAGTATGAAAAAGCCCGCGAGTCGCTGGAAATGGCAATTCGCACCCACCCAAGCTATGCCACCGCCCATGAAAACCTAGGCGACGTCTACGCGAAGCTGGCCAGCCAGTCCTACGACAAGGCACTTCAACTGGACGGGCGCAATTCAACCGCTCAAACCAAACTTTCACTGGTGCGCAACCTGATTGCCGGCAAGCCCGAAACTGTGGCTGTGGCGGCAGCACCAACAGCCGCACCGGCTAGCAAGCCAGCACCCGCAAAAACTGCACCCGCGGCAGTGCCCACCCCGCCGGTGGTTGCTGCAACCCCACCCGCAGCTGAAGTTGCGCCCAGCAAACCAGCCCCGGCAGAGCCTGCCATTACAGCCAGCAAACCTGCTGAACCAAAACCCAATACCATCGGTATGGACAGCCAGGTACTGGCTGCCGTTGAAGCCTGGGCCAAGGCATGGACGGATCAAGACATGGCCGGTTATCTGGGTGCCTACAGCCAAGACTTTGAAACCCCAGGCAAAATGAACCGTGCAAACTGGGAAAAAATGCGCGAGCAGCGTATTGTCGGCAAGGAAACCATTCGCGTGGTAGTTGAGAACCCGTTGATCACCATCACTGGCAATGAGGCCGTGGTGAAATTCAAGCAAAGCTATTTCTCCAACCGCCTGAACAATGTGTCCACCAAAACACTGACCATGAAACAGGAAGGCGGCACCTGGAAAATCACCAGCGAGAGGGTGGGCGGTTAAATGTGGTTTAGAAGCAGGCTCCGCGGAATGCCCAGAGGATTGCGCTTGGTCGCACCCCTGATGTTTTGGGCATTGACGGCGGCTCCCACTTTTGTGAAGTCTGGCCCTCAAGAGTCATTCGACCTTGCGGCCTACAGCAACCCTGAGCCCAAAAAGAGTTCACTGGCCAGTAAGTTGTTTGAATCGGCCAGCTACGAGCCAGTCATCGACACGGCAGTTGAAGAAATTTACCTGGCTCTCAGTAATCACGAGTTGAACAAAGCGCTTGAATTGACCGACCGCTTGTTGAGTGAATTTCCCAATTTTTACCTTGGTCACATGCTCAAGGGCGATATTCTGTCGCTGAAAGCGGGTCGCCCCCTGACCAAAATTGGAGACATGCCAGATGTACCCAAAGGCAAACAGGAAGAACTGACCGAATTGCGCGAGGAAGCAATCGCGCGCTTCAAAGCGGTGAAAGACCGTCCGCAACGGGACCTGCTGCCTGCTGAGTTGGTTGAATTGAACGATGACCAGCGTTACGTTATCTTGGTGGATACCACCCGATCGAGACTGTTTCTGTATGAAAATGCATTTCCTCAACCCCGCCTCGTGACCGACTTTTACGTGTCCCAAGGCAAAATGGGAGCAGTGAAGGTACGTGAGGGTGATAAACGTACGCCCATCGGCGTGTACACCATCACTGAACTGCTGCCAAAAGAAAAACTGACTGACTTTTACGGTCCGATCGCCCTTCCCATCGACTACCCGAACGCTTGGGACAGGCGCCTTGGGAAAACCGGCTATGGCATATGGCTGCACGGGATGCCCAAGCACTATGTAAGCCGACCGCCCAAAGCCAGTGATGGCTGCGTAGTATTGGCAAACCAGGATCTGCTCGCCTTGAAAAAGTTTGTTGATATTGGCACGACTCAGGTCGTGATTAGTGAAAGGCTAGACTTCGTACCGGTTGACGTGTGGCAGAGTCACCGAAAAGCGGCCCTGCGAATGGTGGACACCTGGAAGAAAGATCTTGAAAAAGGTTTCTCGAAAGGGATTTACCATTACGCGAGCGATGTCAAAATTGACGGACAAGGTCTGATTGAGTGGCAAAAGGCCCAACAGATCGGCAACAAATCGTTTGGAAAGATATCCATCGACGACCTCACGGTCATGCGTTACCCCAGCGACAAAGACATGATGCTGGTGTCTTTCAAGCAAGAGGACAATTTGTCGGGGGAAATTCGTAAACAACAATACTGGATGAAGGTCGGCACTCGTTGGCAAATTGTCCAAGAAGACACCTTTAAACTTTAAGGAACGAGTCAGTGATTCAAGGCAAACGTGTTTTTCTCAAGTGGTCGATGTTCTCGGCGATAGCTGTTAGCATCGGTAATTCTTCAATCTCCTCTGCGTTTGCAAAAGCGAAAAAACGAACCATGGTTAAACTTAAAACTAATTTTGGCGACATCACCATTGCGCTGGACGCTGAAAAAGCCCCAGCCACCGTTGCGAACTTTCTGGAGTACGCGAAAAGCGGCTTCTACACCAATACCATTTTCCACCGTGTCATCAGCGGCTTCATGGTACAAGGCGGCGGCTTCGAGCCTGGCATGAAACAAAAACCCACCAAAGACCCGGTAAAAAACGAAGCTGACAATGGCTTGAAAAACGAGAAATACACGATTGCCATGGCCCGTACCAACGATCCACATTCGGCAACCGCACAGTTTTTCATCAACGTTGAAAACAATGAATTCCTGAACTTCAAAAGCCCGACACCACAAGGTTGGGGCTACTGCGTGTTTGGCAAAGTCACTGAAGGCAAAGAAGTGGTTGACAAGATTGTGGGCGTAAAAACTGGCTCAAAGGGCTTTCACCAAGATGTACCTCTGGAAGACGTGGTCATTCAGGGTGTCGAAGTACTCTAAGCCAGCCTCCGTTGAAAAAGCCCTTCTCTCAAGGGCTTTTTTTATGACTTTTTAATCAGGTAACAAGTTGATTGAAATTCCTCCATCAGGCGCCGCATTTTTTGCCTCCGATCTACACCTCTCTGAACAAACTCCCAACACCCTTGAAGCCTTTGAAAACTGGTTGGCAAATGTCGCTCAGGACCAAACGCTCATCTTTTTGCTTGGAGACCTTTTTGAGGTTTGGTACGGAGACGATTACAGCGACAGCTCAAGCAAGCGAGTAACTCAAGCAGTTCAAAGTGCAAAATCCGCCGGAGCCACGCTGTATTTCATGCATGGGAACCGCGACTTCCTGCTCGGTGACCAATTTGCAGAAGAGGCTGGACTCGAGATTCTTCCGGATCCTGAATTTTTGCTGGTCAACCACCAAATAGTACTGATTACCCACGGCGATCAACTTTGCACGGACGACAAAACTTATCAAAAATTCAGGCTTCAGAGCCGAGATGACAAGTGGCAAAAAAACTTCCTCTCACTGCCCCTACAGCAACGAATAGAAATGGCCAAAGCCATTCGCAGTGAAAGCAAAATACACAAAGCCAACAGCGCCATGAGCATCATGGATGTCAACCTGCAAGCAGTTGCGGAATCATTCAAGGGTAATTGGCCCGATGGATATTACGTGGGCAAAAGCGATGTCATTTTGCATGGACACACACACCGCTGTGGCATACACCACACATTAAATGCCCCAGCACCCATCACACCAGAATCTGCGCAGGGGCAACTGCAGAAGGGTCAAAGAATAGTATTACCCGACTGGAATTTTGATGAACCAGAAAAAAACCGCCCTAAAGGCGGTTTCTTGAAACTGGACAGCAAAGGCGAATTCAGCCTGAATCTTTTCAACTAGTTGTCAACCAGCTTGTTCAAGGCTTTCAACTCTTCACAATCCACGGAGTCACCACAATCTGGCTCCGATTTGCCTTTGCTCAGCTGTTTTTCGAGCAGTTCGATGCGTTGTTGCTGGGCAATCGCCTGATCAATCAAACCATGCATGGCCTTGATCAGCGGATCATCGCCATTCTTGGAGACACCATAAGCCGAAAATTCTTCCTTGGTTTTGGCCGCCCCAGTCAGCTCCTCACTTGCAGCACGTTCTTCAGTCTTCAAAATCATGCGGGCCGGGTTGCCTACCGCTGTTGCGCCGGCTGGAACGGGCTTGGTCACTACCGCATTCGACCCTATTTTGGCACCCTCGCCCACCGTAAATGGTCCCAAAACCTGAGCTCCCGCGCCTACAACGACACCCCTTTCCAGCGTAGGGTGACGTTTACCTTTGGCCAAGGAAGTCCCCCCCAGGGTTACGCCCTGGTAAATGGTCACATCGTCGTGAATCTCTGCGGTTTCACCGATTACCACGCCCATGCCGTGATCGATAAACACGCGTCGACCGATATTTGCGCCCGGATGAATTTCAATGCCAGTGAAAAAACGGCCCAAATGCGACAAAAAACGCGCCAGGGTAGTTAAACCTGCACCCCAAGCCTTGTGGGCCAAACGATGCCAAATCAGGGCATGTAGACCGGGATAGCACAAAAAGACCTCCAGACGCCCTCGAGCCGCCGGGTCTTTTTTCAAAATCGTGTCAATGTCTTCTTGTAGTCGAATCCACATGCGCGGAAAGCCCTGAATCAATTGTGATTGATGCGTCAAACGCTGGTCGCCGCAGTGTATCACGGCTGAATCACGGCTTCTTGCGCTCAAATTCATGTGGATAAAGGCGATTGTCGACCACACGGAGCACATCAGAAAAAAAGCCTCTAAGCATATCCACCTCTTCTTGCTCCAAAGGTGTCTTGGCCAACATTCTCGCCAAGCGCTGCACCACTTTCTTCGGTTTGTCGGGATTGATAAAGTCAACCGCTGCCATGGCTTGAAGCCAATGAGCCTGCAAATCCGATACAGCCTTCACCGTCGCCAGTTTACCCCCCTGACGAATACTGCCAGCCAGGGAGTCTTGAGTAGCCACCGTCCATTCACCAGCCATCCATTCCGTGCGCAGCGCATAGGCCACAATCTGCACGGCTTGTGACAAATTCAGGGAACTGTAAAGTGGGTTTGCGGCAATGGTCACCTGCCGATTGCACACCAGCAGTTCCTCGTTGCTTAGACCAGTTCGCTCCGCACCAAACACAAAAGCTGCACCGATCCCGTTTTCCGTCAGACTCAACGCCTCTCGTGCCGCCTCTTGCGGGCTTTGTAGATGCGGTCCCAAATCACGCAAACGAGCCGACAGAGCAAACGCAACGCTTCGATCAGCCAAGGCATCGGGCAAGGAGTTGTAAACACGAGCCTGTTCCAGCACATCAGTGGCGCCACTGGCCAAAGAAACCGCCTCCTCGGCCATGCAAATTTCTTTGGTTTTCGGTTCAACCAAACGCAAATCATTCAAACCCATGGTTTTCATGGCGCGTGCCACCGAACCGACGTTGCCTGGATGGCTTGTTTTTACTAGAACTATTGAAATGGATTCGAGGGAAATGGCTGCGGTCATTTATAATGTCGGGTTAAACGTATTCAAATTGAAAGGAAAGGCCATGCATCCGATGTTGAACGTGGCGGTGAAAGCCGCTCGCGCTGCTGGAAAAATCATCAACCGAGCGGAGCTTGACCTCGATCAGGTAAAAATCGGTGTCAAAGGGCCCAACGATTTCGTCACCGAGACCGACCAGGCTGCTGAAAGCGCCATTATCGAAGTGCTCAAACAAGCCTTTCCCGATCATGCCATTTTAGCCGAGGAAAGCGGTGCATCCGGCAAATCCGAGTATGAGTGGGTGATCGATCCCATTGACGGTACAGCAAACTTCATTCACGGCTATCCACATTACGCGATATCAATCGCGTTGCGAGTGAACGGCAATGTACAACAGGCAGTCGTGTACAACCCAGCCACCAACGATCTTTTCACAGCATCCAAAGGTGAAGGCGCATTTTTGAACAACCGTCGAATTCGGGTTTCAAAACGCAGCAAGCCGAATGAATTCCTGGTTGGTTTTGCATTCCCCAGCGGTCAGAATGAGGGCTCACTGGGTGTAAAACGCAAAATGCTGGCACTGACCGAGAGCACCGCCGGCATTCGAAAATCCGGTTCAGCAGTGCTTGATTTGGCTTATGTGGCCTGTGGTCGCCTAGACGGATACATGTGTTTCGGTCTTAAACCCTGGGATTTGGCGACAGGCGTTTTGCTGGTTTCCGAAGCTGGCGGATTGATCACTGACCCCCAAGGCAATGACACATTCATGACCACGGGCGATGCAGTGGCAGGCAACCCGAAAGCCCTTCAGTACCTCCTGAGCTTCAAATAAACAAACAGGAACCCAGTTGAGCAAACAAGCGAGTACAAATCACCAGGCCGCATCACAGGCGTTTGAAAGCCACACGCCAATGATGCAGCAGTACCTTACGCTGAAATCCGAATACCCCGATAAACTGCTCTTTTATCGCATGGGCGATTTTTACGAGCTGTTTTTTGACGATGCACAACTGGCTGCACAGCTTCTCAGGATTACCCTGACCCACCGAGGCCAATCGGCGGGTCAACCCATTCCGATGGCCGGTGTGCCTTTTCATGCGGCAGATCAATACCTTGCCAAACTTGTGGCGCTAGGTCATTCAGTAGCGATCTGTGAGCAAGTGGGAACACCTGGTGTTAACAAAGGCCCCATGGAACGCAAGGTTGCCAGAGTAGTCACTCCGGGTACACTCACCGAATCCACCTTATTGCCCGACCAGGAAAACAAAACACTGCTTAGCTTGTTTTCTGAGGACGGCAAGTATTGGGGAGTAGCTTGTCTGGCACTGTCTGCGGGTTCAATCCGTTTGCTGGAATGCGACTCTAGCGCGCTGTCGGCCCATTTAAGTCGTTTTAATGCTGCCGAGGTGCTCGTGAATAACCGCACATGGGCGCAGCAAAGCCAAATTGCGGCCTGTATCGAACGTCCCGCCTGGCACTTTGACGCAGGTTTTGCCCAGACGCATCTGCAAACCGTGCTGCAAGCAGCCAACCTGGCAAGCCTCGAATTGCATAACGCCAAACTGGCCGTGCCAGCCATGGGCGCAGCTTTGCAATATGCCAAAGAAACGCACCTCAGTATTGAAACCTTCAGACACGTGTCCGATATTCAGGTTGAACACGAGCAAGACTTTCTGGTGCTGGATGAGGCCGCGCGCCGCAACCTGGAATTGACAGAAACATTGCGAGGCGAGCCTGCACCCACGCTGTTCTCGCGCATTAACCGCACTGGTAGCGGCATGGGTGCCAGACGTCTGCGCCAATGGCTGCTGGAACCTCTACGCAACCTTGCCCACATTGAAGCACGACAAAACAAAATACAGCACCTGCTCTCCACCCTGGGCCAAGCACCCGAGCCGGCCTGTTTCAGCCTGGTAAAAACATTGCGTGCAATGGCCGATATTGAACGTATCAGCAGCCGCATTGCCATGCAAACAGCCAAACCTCGTGATTTGTTGGCACTGCGGGAAAGTCTGCAGGCACTGCCGCAGGTTACCGAGCTCATCGCTGATTTTGGCAACGGCGAATTCAACGCCGCCTTGGAAGCACTTCAAGCACCACCCGAGCTATTGGCTGAATTGATGCAAGCCTTGGCGGAGAACCCGCCAGTACTGATTCGAGATGGAGGCGTAATTGCTGACGGTTACCACACCGAACTTGACGAGTTACGAAACATTCAAACCGGCAGCGGGCAGTTTTTAATTGAACTGGAAAAACAGGAACGCGAGGCCACCGGTATTTCCAACTTGAAAGTTGAGTTCAACCGGGTGCATGGTTTTTACATTGAGGTCAGCAGTTCTCAGGCCGATAAGGTGCCCGCGCACTACATTCGCCGGCAGACCATGAAAAATGCCGAACGCTACATTACCGAGGAATTAAAAGCCTTCGAGGAAAAAGCGCTCTCCGCAAAAGACAAAGCACTGAACCTAGAAAAAGTGATCTATGAAAACCTGATGGCGTGGCTGGGGCAATTCACACCATTTTTGCAGCGCTGTGCGCGTGAATTGTCTGAACTCGATGCCATGGCGGCCCTGGCGATTGTGGCTTTCGAGGCAAATTGGGTGCGTCCGCAAATGGTGCCGCATGCCCTGCTGAACATTCAGCAAGGCCGTCACCCAGTGCTCGAAGTACAAGTGGAACAATTCACACCGAACGACTGCGCCTTGCACCCCGGCAAACACATGGCGCTGATCACTGGGCCCAACATGGGCGGTAAAAGTACCTATATGCGCCAGACAGCGCTCATTGCGCTATTGGCTCACATGGGCAGTTTCGTACCAGCAACCAACGCGCAAATTGGCTTGCTTGATCGTATTTTTACGCGCATTGGCGCATCGGATGACCTTGCAGGAGGTCGCTCAACCTTTATGGTGGAAATGACCGAGGCCGCAACCATTGTTCGGCAAGCCACACCTCAAAGCCTGGTCATCATGGACGAAATTGGACGTGGAACCTCAACTTTCGATGGTTTATCTCTGGCTTGGGAAATCGCAAAGCGCTTGGCCAACACCAACAAATGCCTGACCTTGTTCGCCACACATTACTTTGAAATTACCGCGTTGGGTCATGAACTTGACAGTGTTTTCAATGTGCATTTGTCAGCCACCGAACATCAAGGCAAGCTGGTATTTTTGCACCGCATTGAAGCTGGCCCTGCTAGCCAAAGTTACGGCCTGCAAGTGGCCAAGCTTGCGGGCTTGCCCGCCTTGGTGGTGAAAAATGCACAAAAACGACTTGACCAGCTCGAGGCTGATAAACGTGCCATGAACGCCCAGGTGGATCTGTTTGATATGCCAACTCAGGAAGCGGCCGAGCAACCAGCCAGTGCTCAACACGTCAACCTGATTCTTGAAAAACTCAACGAAATTGACCCGGATGAACTTAGCCCGCGTGAAGCATTGCAGTTAATCTTTCAATTGAAAGGCCTGCAAACATGAATCTTCGCCGCGCAGCCATCAGAGCCTGTGCGGCCGCCTTGGTCACTTTCATTGCGGCTGTCCAAGCCAGCCCCCGGCAAATCACCTTCAGCTTTGCACTGATTGGAGATCAGCCTTACAACAATTTCTTCGAGCCGGCCACTGAAAGCTTGATTCAACACATTGGGAATCAACCCGATATTCACTGGATTTTGCACCTCGGCGACATCAAGGGTGGCAACGAGCCTTGCACCAACGAATTGATAGAACGTCGCATCGCGCAACTGCAAAGAAGCGAAATACCCTTGGTGTATGTACCCGGCGACAATGAATGGACCGATTGCCACAGGCCGTCCAACGGAAATTTCGACAGCCAAGAACGCCTGAGCTTTCTTCGACAGCAGGTATTTTCTGATCCAAGGTCGCTGGGTAAAACCAACTTTCGGGTTCGACAACAAGCCAGCCATCCCTATCCCGAAAACCTGATGTGGCAACAAGGCAGTACACTCTTCGTGAGTTTGAATGTGCCAGGCAGTAACAATGACTTGCTCAACCCAGAATCGAGAAAGACCACCACAAGTAAAGCAATGCAACTGCTGCTGGCGCGCGAACGGGCAATTGACGCATGGTTGAACGAGGCAGAGGCCTTGTTTTTGGATGAAAGAACGCGTCCCACCGAAACTGTCATTGCCATTCAAGGCAATCCAATCGACGGCTCAGGTGGCGATGACATCAACCCCAAAAAGAATGGCTATGCACGCTTCATGGAGCGGCTTGTAAAATACATCAACACCACAAATCGACCAGTGCTGCTGGCCCACGGCGACACCCATCGGTTCAAATGGGACAAACCCGGCCTTCAGAAATTTGGGGGCACCCCCCACACGGATTTTTTATTTTACCGGGTCGAAGGATGGGGGCATCCCTTCATGAATACTTGGGTAAGGGTTACCGTCAATCAAGGCCAGACAGCGCCATTTGAAGTCAGCAGCCAATCGATGCCATCCCCTGCTGCGGGCAACTAGGATAACGATTGGCTCGAATTTCAATTAAGCTTGCGCGCGTCCGGGTTCGGCGCGATGCTGAATAGCGATTGGGCTGCGGCACCCTGCGCTTTTTCTTCGTCGTTCGCTGCACGAATATCCAGCACTTTCAAATGGTAGCGCAAGGCCATGCCCGCGAACGGGTGGTTGCCATCCAAGACCACCTTGCCCTCTGCAATGTCAGTCACCGTCCACACGCGACCAAAGCCGGTGTTTTCCTCGTTCGCCTGCTCATCGGGTTCGTTCTCATCATCCACAGGCACCTCTTCAAGCTGCATACCGATTTCGAGTTCTTCGCCAAACATCTCGATGTCTTCAACACGCATCAGTTCCGGATCGAAGTCACCGAATGCTTCATCTGGCTCGAGTTGCACAAATACCTCGTCACCCACGGCCTTGCCTTGCACCGCATCCTGAAGTTTGGGAAACACCTCATTTTCACTGCCATGCAGGTAGATAATCGGCTCGCCACCGTGTTCCTGAATCAGTTCACCCTGCGCATCACGCAGCTCAAAATCAAGGGTTACCACCGTGCCTTGCTCAACAATCATCGTACATAACTCCAGAAATCAGCGCCCGAATCGCGGGCAGTCTTTTAAGGTGGCCTATGATACCCGTAATCGATAAATCACCCAAATAAAGCCCCTTTAGATGATCAAGCCCCTCACCCACATCGCCACTCTGTCCGTGGAAAAATTCATGACCGAGTATTGGCACCTCAAGCCATATTTGTTTCGTCAGGCATTTCCTGATTTTGAACCACTGTGCGATTTCGACACCATCGCCGAGATGGCCTCGGATGAAGACATCGAAAGCCGGCTTATCCAACACACCAAAACCGGTTGGACTCTTGAACATGGTCCCTTTGATGAACTGCCATCGATGAGGAAAAAGGCATGGACGGTGCTCATTCAGGGCATCGACCACCACCTGCCTGAAGCGTATGACCTGCTGCAACTATTCCGCTTCATTCCC
Source organism: Limnobacter sp. CACIAM 66H1 (assembly GCF_001601825.1). Lineage (GTDB taxonomy): Bacteria > Pseudomonadota > Gammaproteobacteria > Burkholderiales > Burkholderiaceae_B > Limnobacter. Next base: position 24,311 of record NZ_LUJK01000017.1, read on the forward strand.
GACGCACGCCTTGATGACGTCATGTTGAGCCTGGCGAGCGACGGTGGTGGTGTGGGCCCACACTACGATTCCTATGATGTTTTTCTACTGCAAATGCACGGCAAACGGCGCTGGAAAATTGGTCCTTTGCCGAACAAAGAACTTGAAGAAGGCGTGCCACTGAAAATTTTGAAGAACTTTGAGCCCACCGAAGAGTTTGTACTCGAGCCGGGAGACATGCTTTATCTTCCCCCGAACTATGGGCACGATGGCATTGCCGAAGGTACCTGCTCAACCCTGAGCATTGGTTTCAGAGCTCCCACGCAAGCAGAGGTTCTCAGCGGCATATTGCGAGACATGGCTGATCAAATTGATCAAGACCCCACCATGACTCAAACGCTGTTTTCTGACCCGGCCCGTGGGCTACAGAAAAACCCGGCAGAGATTCCTGACGATTTGCTGAATTTTGGATTTAATTTGATTCAACAATTTTCAGCGAAATCGCCCCAAATCCAGCGCAGCATTGGGATTTTGCTCACAGAACCCAAGCCACATGTGTATTTTGTAAACAACACCGAAGATCAAGAAATACACGAAATTATTAGTGTTCTCGGTGAGCGTGGCATCGCATTAAGCATGAAAACTAAAATGTTGTTCAAAGATGCTGTTTTCTACATCAACGGCGAAGCTGTCAACCCGGTCAGTGCCCTTACCGTTAAACAGCTGCAAATGCTCGCAAACCAGCGCGAAATGGAGCCAATCGACGCTGCAGAGGCTTTAAAAAATCCTGAATTCCAGTATTTTTTAATTGGTTTTGCAAAAGCCGGTTGGGTAGAAACCCTAATGTGATTAATTTCATTTAGAATTTGAAACGACTCGGCAAAGTCAATAGAATTTTGCTTCGAAAATAAGGTCGAAACAATGACTTGAATTTGACAGGCTATTCGATAGAATTTGCAGAGTTTTCCGCTTGAGTGCTTGAACACCCAGCAGGAAAATGGGTGATTCTGGGTTCTCTTGTGAGCCTATTTGCTCTAAAAAAGACGCTTGAATCGGCGTCTAGTTCGTGACCCCAAAAGGAATAAACATGAAAAACTCAATTTTGATCGCATCTTTGTTTGCAGTTGCTTTGGCCGCTTGTGGCAAGAAAGAAGAAGCAGCTCCTGTTGAACCAGCAGCACCAGCTGTAACTGAGCAAGCTCCTGCAGCAACTGAGCCAGCCGCTACAGAACCAGCAGCAACTGAGCCAGCCGCTACTGAGCCAGCCGCTACTGAGCCAGCAGCAGCCCCAGCTGAAGAAGAAAAGAAGTAAATTCTTTTCGCTTGTCAAAGCGATTTGAATGAAAAAACCCCGGATGAAAATCCGGGGTTTTTTTATGCCGCTATTTGCCGCATATCAAGGGTAGTCCAGCCAAAACCTTCAGTTTGGCAAGCAATGTCAAACCCGATTCCACGTGGGGTTAGCACCTCAGCCCACAGTTTTTGAACCAACTCGGGGCAATTTGTGGTTTGGCTCAAATGGGCCGCCACGACAAACTGTAAATTTCCCGAATCAAGCTGTCGAAGAATGTCACAGGCCACCTGATTGCTGAGGTGACCGTAATCACCACCTACCCTTTTTTTCAGACTAGGTGGATAAGGCGAATTGGACAGCATATCCGGGCAATGGTTGGATTCCAGTATCAAGGCATGTGCACGGTTCAACATACTGACCAGATGCGGCGTGGAGCTTCCACAATCAGTCAGAATACCGGTCACAAAGCCTGACGTTGATTCGATCAACATCTGGATGGGTTCGGCCGCATCGTGGGGAACCGGAAATGGATGCAATGTCAGATTTTTCACGCGAAACGGAGAGTGGCTGTCGATTAACATCACCCGTCCCGATTGCAGGTAATCTTCGTCGGTTAATCCAGACCGCAATGCAGCTCGCCAGGTACCGTGGGTCAAATACACCGGCGTTCCAAACTTTCTGCTGAATTTGAACACCCCCCCGATGTGATCGCCATGTTCATGTGTCACAACGATCGCATCGACATCCTCGGGAGCAAGGCCCACGCGATTCAGGCGACCCACAGTTTCCTTGACGGCGAAACCGCAATCCACCATCAGGCGCGCAGGCGTCTCAGTCAGCCTGCATTCAAACAGCCAACTGTTCCCTTCACTGCCACTGCCCAAACTCGCAAAACGCACACCAATTACCTGAGCTTTTCGGCCAGCTTGGTCGCAGCTTCCTCAGAGATTGCAGCGTCCACCGCCGCCCCCCGTTCAGACGTAAACTTTACAGATGTGGATTTGTTGCCCTCGGGCGCGACAACCACCTGGAATCGTTGATCCGCTTTCAAGGATTTGTCATCCGCGGCACCTCCGAAAATTTTTCCAAAGAAACCCGTTTTCTTTCCCTCAGCCGAGGCTGAATCAGGAATGTACTTCACGTAGTACACACCGTTGGAACGATCACGATCTTCGACGATAAATCCGGCGCGATCCAGGCCAAACCCTACTCGACGCCACGCCAAAGGAAAGTCCTCCGCCAGAATAATCGAAGTGCCTTCTGGCTTTTTCTGAACCGATATAAGCTCTTGACCCACGGGGCGTCCAGCCGCTTCAGCAGCCTTTTCATCTCCAGTCAGCTTCGCCATCAAACGGTTCAGCATCTCCGCCTCCAACTCTGGATCAGAGGGACGATTCATCCACACCAAATTGGATTGCGACTGATCCGTGTAGTTTTCTTCCATGCCACGGTGAGTAACGAAAATTTCAACGCCGCCCTCAATAGGCTCTACACGGGTGCGGTAACGATCTCGGGTATTGCTGGAGTAAATGCCGTCAAATACAGTACCAATTACCTTACGCAAACCGTCCAGTGGAATATTTGCACGGTTTTCCGCCCAATTGGTTTCCATCAAACCAATTTTCGGATCATCCACAGCCAGCTCAAACCCAGTGTCCTTCCAGAATTCGCGTAATTTGGGCCACAGCTGCTCAGGGGGCATTTTCACTTCCAGAGAACGCAAATTGCCCACCCGTTTGATTTTTACATCATCGGAGGAGACCAATACCGGCTCGGCCTGTGCCTGTGGACGTGCACCCGCTGGACGGGCGCCGCCACCGCTGTAAAAGGACGAGGCGGAGACCGAACCGGAACCAGACTCTCCCGGAATCAGGAATTGCTCATCGGCAGACTGTGCTGTCAGATCGGGCGGCACCTCAAGGCCCTGCTCACGCTTTTCAGCAGTGCGGTAAGCCGTCTTCTGTCCTTCCACAGCCTCTTTGTAAGAGGCGCAGCCAGCGGCAGTGGATACGGCCGCTGCGATCAGCAACAGCTTGAAAGGGGTCATCTTGTTCAATTCCATGTGTTTCACAGCCTTAAGTCGTCTTTAGTCGATCAACCGGTGCGCACGCAAGGCGGCGTCCACGGTTTGGTGAAAATTGGATTCCAGTCGGGTCAAAGGCAAGCGCACACCGGGTGCCATTTTGCCCATTTTGCTCAATGCGTACTTCACGGGAATTGGATTGGCCTGTACAAACATGGCCTGATGCAAATCCAGCAAGCTCAAATTTAACGTGTGAGCAGTTTTTGAATCACCTGCAATGGCCGCGGCACATAACTCATGCATCAACTTCGGGGCCACGTTGGCAGTCACTGAAATATTGCCTTTTCCACCCATCAGCATCAAGTTCACTGCTGTGGGGTCGTCACCGCTGTACACGGCAAAATCGGGTGAGGTGTCGCGAATCAACCAAGCTCCGCGCTCAAGGTTGCCTGTGGCCTCCTTGATACCCACAATGCCATCTACCTGGCTTAGGCGAACCACCGTTGAATGTGCCATGTCGGCCACCGTGCGGCCAGGTACGTTGTACAAAATTACTGGCAAGTCAACAGCCTCAGCAACCTTGCGCATGTGCAAGTAAATGCCTTCCTGGGTCGGCTTGTTGTAATAAGGCACGACTTGAAGACTGGCTGCAGCACCCACTTTGCGGGCAAATTCGGTGAGCTCAATGGCCTCAGTGGTTGAATTGCCGCCGGTACCCGCAATAATCGGGATGCGACCAGCTGCCTGCTCAACCGCTACACGAATCAATTCGCCGTGCTCTTCCACGTCCACTGTAGGTGATTCCCCAGTGGTTCCAACCGCTACAATCGAGTCGGTGCCTTGTTCAATATGCCAATCAATGAGCTGACGATAGCTGTCATAGTCCAGCGATCCGTCTTCAAACATCGGCGAAACAATCGCGACAATGCTGCCAGTGATCATTTAGTCCCTTTGAGTGAGTGTTATTGTTCCAGATTGTATCTCAGACCAAGCGCCTGTAATGCCCATGGCCCGTTGAATCATTGCAGGGCTTGGAACCCTTCTCAACCCCTGTTCAAAACGCAGAACGTTCAACGAAGACATACGCGCCAACAATTCGCCCGGCTGCAGTAAAAACTCTGGACTGCGAGGTGAGCCAAACTGCGCATTTCCTTCCATGAATGTTTCATACACCAAGACTGCATTGACTGACTTCAAGTTGACCAAAAGGTTCTCGAAATGAGGCCGATGCAAATAGTTGGTTACCACAATCAGGTCATATTGCTGCCCAGCCAGCGGCCAGTGATCCTGCTCCAGATCCATGGCCTCAAAATGCACGTTGACCGGCCATTCGGTGGTCGGTGTGTGCTTGTCTACCGCGTGCACGGAGTAACCCAAACCCGATAGATACAAGGCATGACGCCCGCCCCCACAGGCAAGATCAAGTGCCCTCGAACCTGGTTTGACAAGACCCGAACCTAGCAGGCTTTCAACACACTGGCGAACCCATGGCGAGGGCGCCATGAGCGGATTGGCGTGATCAGCAGCCATGTCAGGAATAATCCAGTCCCATGTGCTTGCGCACATCCTGCATTGTGTCGTTGGCCATCGCACGCGCACGTTCACAGCCTTCGCTGATGATTTTTCGCACCAATGTCGGGTTGTCGGTGTACATTGCTGCCCGTTCGCGCATGGGCGTCAACTCGTCGGTAACTGCCTGAATAATGGGCTCTTTGCATTGAATACAGCCAATGCCTGCCGATTTGCAACCTTCCTGCACCCACTGCTTGGTGCTGGCGTCTGAATACACCTCGTGCAATTGCCAAACAGGGCATTTGGCGGGATCACCCGGGTCGGTGCGGCGCACGCGGGCCGGGTCCGTTGGCATTTTGCGTACTTTCTGGGAAATGTTCTCGGGTGTTTCCCGCAAGGCCAGGGTGTTTTGGTAGCTCTTGGACATTTTCATGCCGTCCAACCCTGGCATCTTGCTGGCCTCGGTCAGCAAGGCTTTGGGTTCCAGCAAAATCGGCTTTCGGCCAATTTCAACACCTTTCGCATCCAGCAGTTTTTCCTTGCTGTAAAAATGATTGAAGCGCCGCGCAATTTCGCGGGTCAGCTCAATGTGCGGCACCTGGTCTTCACCCACTGGGACTTGTGTGGCGCGGTAAATCAGAATGTCAGCGGACTGCAACAAGGGGTAGCCCAAAAAACCATAGGTGGCCAAGTCTTTATCACTGAGTTTTTCTTGCTGGTCTTTGTAGGTGGGCACGCGCTCAAGCCAGCTCAAAGGCGTATTCATCGACAACAGCAAATGCAGTTCAGCATGCTCAGGCACCTTGGACTGAACAAACAATGTGGCCTTCTCGGGGTCAACGCCAGCAGCCAGCCAGTCAATCACCATGTCCCACACATTTTCCTTGATGACTTCCGGGGTTTCATAATGCGTGGTCAGCGCATGCCAATCGGCCACAAAAAACAGGCAGGGAAACTCGTTCTGAAGTTTCACCCAGTTTTTCAACACACCATGGTAATGGCCAAGGTGCAACAAACCGGTTGGGCGCATGCCCGACAATACGCGTTCAGGAAACATGGTGACTTAAAAATTAAACAAAAGGGTTAACACACTCAACCCGGCGCTAACAATGGGCTGGATGAACATGGGCAAAATACCCAGCATCAAGAGTGCAATGAGCACGATCATGCCATAGGGCTCAGTACGGCTGAAACTGTAGGCTGCAGAACTGGGCAGGAAGCTGAACAGAATTCGTCCGCCATCCAGCGGCAGGATTGGCAGAAGGTTCAAAGCAGCCAAGACCAGGTTCACTACGATTCCGGCCTTGGCCATTTCGGCAAAAAAGGGCTCGTTCAGCCCGGTGACAAACTGCAGTTTCAGGCTAAGTGCCCATATCAGGGCCATCACAAAATTCGCGCCGGGCCCAGCGAAAGCCACAAAACGAATGTCTTTTTTCGGATTGCGCAAATTGCCAAAATTCACCGGAACAGGTTTGGCCCAGCCAAACAGAAAGGCACCAATGCCCATCAAGCTTGAGGACACCAGAATTGCAATCGGCACCAGAATGGTTCCCACCAGGTCGATGTGCTTGATTGGGTTCAAGGTAATGCGACCCGCATACATGGCAGTGTTGTCGCCATACATTCGCGCCACGTAACCATGTGCCGCCTCATGTAGCGTAATGGCAAAAAGCACGGGCAATGCGTACACCGCAATGGTTTGAATAATGCCTGCGTCCATCACAGCTCTTCCTGTTCTTCAACATTCACGGGTTCCAAAGGACCTGTCAGTGGTCCAGCCCCAATTCGCACCACCACGGGTTCTTCACTGGTCCAATCAATCACGGTGGTCGGAAATGCGCCGCAGTACTCTCCGTCGTCCACAATTAAATCTACATCGTTACCCACGGCTTCCTGGGCCTCCCAACCGCTACGTGCAGGTTCATCCATACCCGGCAATTGCAGCGTGGTGGCAATCAACGCGCCTTCAATGTGTTCAAGCAAGCCCTGCACTACTGCGTGTGCAGGTACGCGCAACCCAATCGATTTCTTCGAAGGATGCGATACCCGCTTTGGTACTTCTTTTGTAGCCTCGAGAATAAAAGTATACGGCCCGGGAAACACCGACTTCAGCAAGCGGTATTGAACATTGTTCACCTTGGCGTAACTGCCCAGTTCACTCAAATCCTTGCACAGCAAAGCCAAATGCTGCTTCTCTGAAATACCCTTCAACCTGCGCAGGCGTTCAACGGCGTTTTTATCATCCAGGTGGCAAACAAGTGCATAACAACTGTCTGTCGGGATTGCCGCAATTCCACCTGAATTGATCAAGTCGGCAGCCTGTTTGCACAAACGCGATTGTGGGTTTTGAGGATGTACGTTGAATAACTGCGCCAATGGGTATCCTGTTAGCTGAACAACTTGCCCCAATTATCCCAGATTGGCACGCAGCCGTCGGGCAACCGGGGTAATTCACCCAAATTAACCCTGGATTCAGTGGGGCCGTGAAAATCTGATCCGCGCGATGCCTTCAAGCCAGATCGAACAGATTTCCGCGCATAGGTGGCGTACTGATCGATAGTGTGGCTGCCCGTGACCACCTCAATTCCCACACCACCCATTTTGACAAACTGCTCAACCAGTTCATCCATCTGCATGGGGCTCAAATCATAACGGCCAGGATGCGCAATGACAGGCAAACCATTTGAATCGAGAATCCAGTCGACCGCCTGCTTCAAGCTGGCCCATTCATGGGGTACGTAACCCGGTTTGCCCGGGGTTAGAAAACGCTCAAACACTTCGCGAATATCAGTACACACCTTGCGCTCAACCAAACAACGGGCAAAGTGGGTTCGGCTAATCAGGTTGGGGTTGCCCACATACTTCAAGGCACCTTCATACACATCTTCGATGCCCACCTTTTCGAGTTGCCGCGACATTTCCATGGCTCGTTCGGTTCGCCCGTTGCGCACGCTGGCCAAACCCTTCTCAAGCGGCGAATTCTCGTACTGCACATTCAAACCCACAATGTGCAAGGTTACCGCGGACCAGGTCACCGAAATTTCCACACCAGGTACAAAAATCATGTTGTGTTCAGCTGCTGCTTTTGCTGCTCGCGCCAAACCACCCACCTCATCATGATCGGTCAGGGACCAGATCTGCACTCCGTTGGAAGCGGCGCGTGCCGCGAGCTCTTCCGGGGTCAAAGTGCCATCTGAGGTGGTGGAATGACAATGAAGATCCGCATTGATCAAATGCGGGTCGCTCCAGTCAATTTGTGCTGCTGTACTCATACGCTTGCAATCCACTTATTGGGCGGATTGCTCCAATTCAACTTGCATCAACCAAGCCAACTCTTCTTCAGAAAAACCAGCCTGTGCGCGGGCCTTGAAATTGAAGGGAGAACGGGGCTGTGGGGCGGTGTACTCGCGCAAACAACCCTCGAAGGCTTCAAGAGGCTCACGGTTTTCATTGTTGCACACTTCATTGAACCAGCGATTGCCTATCGCAACATGGCCAATTTCATCGCGCAAAATAATGTCCAACACCTCGGCACTATCAATGTCACCAGCCGCCGCAAGCTTCTCGCGAATGGCGGGTGACACATCCAACCCGCGCGCCTCCAAAAGCCTCGGCACCAAGGCGAGTCGAGCCAGCAAGCTGCCTTTGGTCTTTTCAGCCATCTGCCAAAGGCCATCATGGGCAGGATAGTCTCCATAACTCAATCCATATGCCCTCATTCTGTCGCACAACAAGTTGTGATGGTAAGCCTCCTCCTTGGCCACTTTCAACCAATCGAGATAAAACTGATCGGGCATGGAGGAAAAACGAACCAGCAGGTCTAGGGCCAAATTGATTGCATTGAACTCAATGTGGGCCAGCGAGTGCAATAGCATGCCCCGCCCCAGCGGCTGATTGACTTTGCGTGTGGGCACGCGTGCCGGGTGTACCAGCTCCGGTTTGTCGGGGCGGCCCACACCCGGTGAAAACTCCGCCTCACCGCCAATTGGCAGGCCTTCATCAATCGCCAAGACCAGACACACTTTTTCCACGGAGTTTTTACACTCCAATGCCTGCAAGGCGGCCTGTCTCAAAGTTTGTTCCAGTTCACTGCCCATAACCACACTGCACAAGGGTTCGATGCATGTTATTTTAAGGCAAACACACCATGGCAACACCCCGACTCAGGAGACAATCGTGGCCAAGTACAAAATCAATGGCGAAGCCCCCACCGTCCACTCCAGCGCGTATGTGGCTGAAATGGCCAGCATCATCGGCAAAGTGCAACTTGATGAGAACACGTCGGTCTGGGATTTCGCAGCGATCCGAGGTGACAACGAATTAATCCACATCATGGCGGGAAGCAATGTACAGGAAGGCGCTGTGCTGCACACTGACATTGGTTATCCCATGGTGGTTGGAAAAAACGTGACAGTTGGACATCAGGCGTGTTTGCACGGCTGCACTATCGGTGAAGGCAGTTTGATCGGAATTCGTTCAGTGGTACTGAACGGCGCAAAGATCGGAAAAAACTGTATCATCGGCGCCGGCGCCTTGATCACAGAAGGCAAGGAAATTCCCGACCGTTCGCTGGTGGTCGGCTCGCCCGGAAAAGTGATTCGAACCCTGAACGACGATGAAGTGGCCCGCCTGATAGGTGCTGCCTTCTACGTGCAAAAAGCCAAGCTGTTCAAAGAAACACTTGAACGAATTGACGATTAAATCTTGCCCTTATTTTGTATCCATGACCGACACACTACGAACACTGATCTTTGATCAATCCAGTTGCCGAGCGCACTTGGTTCATCTTTCCAAAGCCTGGCAACAAGTGGTCAACAACAATGATTATCCGAAGCCGGTTCAGCGAGTATTGGGTGAACTGGTTGCGGCCAGCGCCATGCTTTCAGCGTCGCTGAAGTTCGAAGGATCGCTGATTATTCAGATCCAGGGCGACGGACCCATTCGTTTGCTGGTGGCAGAGTGCAATAGTCGCCTGGGTTTGCGTGCCACTGTCAAATTGCTTGAAGGCACCGACATCCCCGAGGATGCGTGCTTTAAAGATTTGGTCAATGCGACTGGCAAAGGCATATGCGCAATCATTCTCGACCCCCGTAACCGTCTACCGGGTCAAGCCCCCTATCAAGGCATTGTGCCGCTTTCAGGTACCTCCGTTGCCGATTCGCTTGAAGCGTACATGCACAGCAGCGAACAATTGGAAACCCGCCTAATTCTCAATTCAAACTCCACCACTGCTGCAGGCGTCATGCTTCAACAAATGCCACAGCATGGCGGTGTTGTTTCAAACAAAGAGTTTGACGCCGACGGCTGGGACCGACTGAAAGCCTTGATCAATACGCTGCAGGCTGAGGAGCATTTGACTACCGACACCGATGAATTGGCCAAACGTCTATTCTGGGAGGAGGACCCGGATGGACTGGCAGAACGCCAAGCGCACTTTGAATGCTCCTGTTCTCGCGAAAAGGTGGGGAGAATGCTGGTGACCTTGGGACAGGCCGAATTGAACGAAGCCCTGTCAGAAAACCCTACGGTCGAAATTCAGTGCGACTTCTGCAACGCCAATTACTCATTCACACGAGCTGATTGCGAGGCATTGTTTACCGAGACCTCTCATGAGGACGCCTCACAAAACCCCCAGCCACCCACCTTGCATTAATTTGAGGTTTCTGCAGCTGCACCAGGTTGTGTGGCTGCGGGTTGACCGCGCGGCTCAATCAACTGAATAAACACTTCATCTTTCTTGATCATGCCGAAATCATTTCGGGCACGTTCCTCAATGGCCTCAACCCCTTCACTTAAACTGCGTACATCGCCCTCAAGTTGTTGATTGCGCAAACGCAACGCCTCATTGACCTGCTTTTGCTGTTCAAGCTGATCTTCGAGGTCGCTGACGCGCAACATCCCGCCTTTGCCAAACCACAGTGGGTATTGAAGCAAAATCAGCAGGGCAAAAAGGACAAGTGAAATCAGCCTGGGGTTCATATACAAGAAGGCCCCGCACTGCGGGGCCACCTTCGATTAATATCGATTAATCCAGGTTATAGAAGGCTGAACGGCCCGGGTAGTAGGCAATGTCACCCAAATCCTCTTCGATACGCAACAGCTGGTTGTATTTGGCGATCCGATCGGAACGGCTCATCGAACCAGTCTTGATCTGCATGGCATTGGTACCCACCGCGATGTCAGCAATGGTGCTGTCTTCGGTTTCGCCAGAGCGATGAGAAATAACCGCTGTGTAGCGAGCACGCTTGGCCATCTCAATGGCAGCAAAGGTTTCAGTCAAAGTACCGATTTGATTGATCTTGATCAAAATGGAGTTGGCGATTTTCTTTTCGATGCCTTCGGCCAAAATCTTGGTGTTGGTTACGAACAGGTCATCACCCACCAACTGCACCTTGCGGCCCATGGTTTTTGACAAATAAGCCCAACCGTCCCAATCGTCTTCGGCCATGCCGTCTTCGATCGAAATGATTGGATATTTGTTGCACCAACTTTCCAGCAAATGCGCAAATTCTTGTGAACTCAGTTCCATGCCCTCGCCGGCCAGCTTGTACTTGCCGCCCTTGTAAAACTCGGAGGCTGCACAATCCAGACCCAAGGCTACTTGCGTGCCTGGCTCGAAACCGGCTGTTTCAATCGCCTGAATAATCATCTGAATGGCCGCTTCATGGTTAGCCACTGAAGGCGCGAAACCGCCCTCATCGCCAACGGCTGTCGACATGCCTTTGTCATGGATAATCTTCTTCAGTGCATGGAACACTTCTGCGCCATAGCGAATTGCTTCACGGAAGGATGGGGCACCCACTGGCAGGATCATGAACTCCTGCAAGTCAAGATTGTTGTTGGCGTGCGCACCACCATTAATAACGTTCATCATGGGCACTGGCAGGCTCATGCCACCCATACCACCGAAGTAACGGTACAGGGGCAAACCAGTTTCTTCAGCTGCCGCTCTGGCCACTGCCATGGAAACCGCCAAAGTAGCGTTGGCGCCCAAACGGCTCTTGTTGTCTGTACCGTCCAGGTCAATCAGGTTTTGATCCAGAAACACCTGCTCTTGCGCATCCAGACCCAAAATGGCTTCGGAAATCTCGGTGTTGATGTTTTCAACCGCGCGCAACACGCCTTTGCCCAAATAACGAGACTTGTCACCGTCGCGCAATTCCACAGCTTCGCGAGTACCAGTAGAAGCGCCGGAGGGCACGGCCGCCCGGCCCATTGCGCCACTTTCCAGCAACACGTCACATTCAACGGTGGGATTGCCGCGAGAATCAATAACCTCACGACCAATCACATCAACAATTGCGCTCATAGTTTCCTCTTGGATGGATTAAATTCTGTTTTGAACACTCGACCTGTTTTATTTCATCAAGTCTGTTTCGGCCAATGGACCAGACTTCACCAAACGGTCCAGTTCTTGCAAAGTGGATAGCAAGGCTTTCATGCGGGGCAAAGGCCAGGCGTTGGGGCCATCTGACATCGCTTTTGAAGGGTCAGGATGGCTTTCCATAAACAGACCCGCCACGCCCACCGCAACAGCAGCACGCGCCAGCACAGGCACAAATTCACGCTGACCACCACTGGCTGTGCCCTGCCCGCCCGGCAACTGTACGCTGTGCGTCGCATCAAACACGACCGGACAACCTGTGTTGCGCATGATGGCCAGACTGCGCATGTCGGAGACCAGATTGTTGTAACCGAAACTTACACCCCGCTCACACACCATGATGTTCTTGCCATCACCGCCGGCTTCAATAGCGGCAGTTCGGGCCTTGTCAACCACGTTGACCATGTCGCCGGGCGCCAAAAACTGGCCTTTCTTGATGTTCACTGGCTTGCCACAAGTGGCCACAGCCTCAATGAAATCGGTTTGACGACACAAAAACGCAGGGGTTTGCAATACATCCACCACACTCGCCACAGCAGCAATTTCTTCAATTGCATGGACGTCTGTCAATACATTGACATTCAGCGATTTCTTGACATTGGCCAGAATATCAAGCCCTTTGTCCATACCCAAACCACGAAAGCTTTTGCCTGAGCTACGGTTAGCCTTGTCATATGAGCTTTTGTAAATAAAAGGTACACCCAGTGACTCGCAGATTTCCTTGAGCTGGCCAGCCGTGTCCATGGCCATTTGTTCACTTTCAATCACGCATGGGCCAGCGATCAGGAAAAAAGGTTTATCCAAACCCACTTCAAAATTGCATAGTTTCATGAGGTGTCCTCCTGTTGGGTTCAGCTTATAACGCTTTGGCCAATTTGTGGGCCAAAGCCGCCCTGACATAGGCCAAAAACAAGGGATGACTGTCACGTGGGGTGCTGGTGAACTCAGGGTGAAACTGAACGCCAAAGAACCACGGGTGATCCGGCAACTCCATGATTTCCGGTAAATCCTCAGTTGGAGTACGGGCGGAAATTCGCAGCCCCGCCTCTTCAAGCTGAGGTACATAGTTGTTGTTCACCTCATAACGATGACGGTGACGCTCATTTACTTCGGGGCCATAAATGGATTCAGCCAAAGTACCAGGCTTGATTGGACAACGCTGTGAACCCAGGCGCATGGTGCCGCCCAAATCGCTTTGGTCGGATCGAAGCTCGACTTTACCTGTGCTGTCTTTCCACTCGGTGATCAGGGCCACCACTGGCGTATCGGCCAGGCTGTCAAATTCGGTCGAGTTGGCTTTGGGCAACCCCGCGCAATGTCGCGCAAATTCAATCACGGCCAACTGCATGCCCAAACAAATGCCCAAGTAAGGCACCTTGTTTTCTCGGGCATATTGAATCGCCTTGATTTTGCCTTCCGTGCCGCGCTTGCCAAAACCACCGGGCACCAAAATGGCATCCAGCTTCTTCAAACTTTCAGTACCGTGGGCTTCAATTTCCTCGGAGTCGATGTAATTGATGTTCACCTTGGTTCGTGTGTGCAAGCCAGCATGATTCAAGGCTTCGATCAGGGATTTATACGACTCGGTCAAATCGACGTACTTACCCACCATGCCAATGGTGATGTTTTGCTCGGGATTTTCCTGCGCATATACAATTTCGGCCCACTTCGACAAATCTGCGCGAGGTGCTTCGATGTTCAGCTTTTCCAACACAATGTCATCAAGCTTTTGGGCTTCCAGCATGGCTGGAATCTTGTAGATGGTGTCAGCATCCCAAACCGAAATAACCGCTTCCAGTTGCACATTCGAGAACATGGAAATCTTGGCACGTTCATCATCCGGGATACGGCGATCAGCGCGACAAAGCAATGCATCGGGATAAATACCGATTTCGCGTAGCTTTTGTACGCTGTGCTGGGTAGGCTTGGTTTTTAATTCACCAGCTGACGGGATAAACGGCACCAGTGTGAGGTGTACAAAACAAGCGCTGTTTCGCCCCAAACGCAGGCTCATTTGTCGAACCGCCTCCAGGAAAGGCAATGACTCAATGTCACCCACGGTACCACCGATTTCAACTATGGCCACATCGGTTTCACCACCCCAAGCGGCGCGCGCACCTTTCTCAATGAAAGCCTGGATTTCATTGGTAATGTGGGGAATCACCTGCACGGTTTTGCCAAGATACTCACCACGTCGCTCTTTGCGCAGCACAGACTCATAGATCTGCCCTGTGGTGAAGTTGTTTGACTTCTTCATTTTCGTGGAAATGAAGCGTTCGTAATGACCCAAATCCAGATCGGTTTCAGCGCCGTCTTCAGTGACGAACACCTCGCCGTGCTGGAAGGGGCTCATGGTGCCTGGGTCCACGTTGATGTAGGGATCCAGTTTGAGCATGGTGACTTTCAGTCCGCGACTTTCAAGGATCGCGGCCAAGGATGCTGCGGCAATACCTTTGCCAAGGGACGAGACAACCCCGCCAGTAACGAATACATATTTGGTCATAGTGCCAGGCGGCGCTCTGTTCGGCGCTCAGTAGGGCGCACAATTGGGCAAATCGTGCGCTGTTTGAAAGCAGAATTATAACCTGAGCGCGCTTGGTCCATGCCAGTGATCTTAACTAAACTTCAGTTCGCACCCTGTTTTTTCTTGGAGTTCTTCTCTAGACACGCCGGGAGCAAGTTCAAGCACTTGGAGACCTTGGGGGCCGACATCCATCACCGCCAAGTCAGTAATAATGCGGTTGACCACGCCTTTACCCGTCAAAGGCAGCGTGCATTCGGGCAAAATTTTCAGGTCGGTGGTGCCGTCCTTTTTGCGAGCCACATGCTCCATCAGCACAACAACGCGGGACACCCCGGCCACCAGATCCATGGCACCGCCCATGCCCTTCACCAACTTGCCGGGAATCATCCAGTTGGCCAAATCACCCTTCTCGCTAACTTGCATGGCTCCCAAGATGGCCAAATTAATATGCCCGCCACGAATCATTGCGAAAGATTCCGAGCTGGAAAAAAATGCTGATCCATCCAGAGTGGTCACCGTTTGTTTGCCTGCATTGATCAAGTCTGCATCGACTTGCGCCTCGGTCGGAAAGGGTCCGATTCCCAACAATCCGTTCTCACTTTGCAGCATCACATCCATGCCCTCTGGAATGTGATTGCTGACCAAGGTAGGCAATCCAATGCCCAAATTCACATAAAAACCATCCTGCAATTCACGCGCTGCGCGTGCTGCCATTTCATCGTGATTCCACGCCATTTGTTGTTCTCCTTATTGTGCCGAGGTCGCCAGAGTACGTTTCTCAATCCGCTTTTCAGGATTGGCGTTCAAAACCACGCGCTGTACATAAATCCCTGGGGTGTGAATAAAATTGGGATCAAGCGCCCCAACCTCGACAATTTCCTCAACCTCGGCGATTGTAAATTTCGAAGCCGCTGCACATTCGGGATTGAAATTGCGCGCGGTAAGGCGATAAATAAGGTTGCCCGAAGTGTCTGCCTTCCACGCCTTGACCAATGAAATATCCGCCTTCAGACTGTGTTCCAACACATAGTTTTCACCATTGATCACCCGGGTTTCCTTACCCTCGGCAATCACTGTTCCAAAGCCAGTTTTGGTAAAAAATGCGGGGATACCAGCCCCACCAGCGCGAAGTTTCTCCGCCAAAGTACCTTGCGGCGTGAATTCCAGTTCCAGTTCACCACTGAGATATTGCCGCTCAAATTCCTTGTTCTCGCCCACATAGGACGAAATCATTTTGCGAACCTGACGAGTTTCCAGCAATCGACCCAAACCGAATCCATCAACGCCTGCATTGTTCGAGATCACCGTCAGATCTTTTGCGCCAGATGCTCGCACGGCTTCGATCAGCGCCTCCGGAATACCGCACAACCCAAATCCGCCCACGGCCAGCGTCATTCCATCTTTGATCTTGTCGGCCAATGCCTCTGCTGCGCTGGCCGATACCTTGTTCATCCCCATGTCCTGATTCCCTTTACTTTGAATTTGTGCCCATAGTTTAACTTCTCGACACCCACAATTTTATTGCTGCATCGCACAAAAGCAAGTTTCTCAGACTAGAGATCAAAGTCAACTATTTTTTCCCGATATGCAATAAGCTTTCGGCTTAAAATCAAAGCTGCACCTCGCTGTAGCACCCGCGACAAACTTTAAGGAGACGCACCCAATGTCGGCTGTAGAAAGAGACATGATGGAATACGACGTAGTGGTAGTTGGCGGAGGCCCCGCTGGCCTGTCCACAGCCATTCGCCTGAAACAAGTGGCTGCAGAAAAAGGCCAGGAAATCAATGTGTGCGTATTGGAAAAAGGCTCGGAAGTGGGCGCACACATTTTGTCAGGCGCGGTCATGGATCCACGCGCAATTACCGAATTGTTTCCCGACTGGAAAGAACGCGGTGCGCCACTGAACACCGAAGTCACCGAGGACCAGTTTTTGTTTCTCACCGAAACCTCCGCCAAAAAAGTGCCCAACGCGCTGCTGCCTGAATGTTTTCAAAATCACGGCAACTATGTGATTAGTTTGGCCAACGTCGTACGCTGGCTTGGAGAACAGGCCGAGGCGTTGGGCGTTGAAGTATTCCCTGGCTTTGCTGGCGCAGAAATTCTGTATGACGACAAAGGTGCCGTGAAAGGTGTTCAAACAGGCGACATGGGTATCGGCAAAGATGGTGAACACACCCACGCTTATCAGCCTGGCATGGAACTGCATGCCAAATACACCGTGTTCGCTGAAGGTGTTCGCGGCCATTTGGGTAAGCGTGTGATCGAGAAGTTCAATTTGAACGACGGCCGTGACCCTCAAGTCTATGGCATTGGCTTGAAAGAACTGTGGGAAATCGACCCTGCCAAACACAAACCGGGTTTGGTGATTCATTCTGGCGGTTGGCCTCTGGACTCCAGCACCTACGGTGGTTCTTTCCTGTACCACCTTGAAAACAATCAGGTGGCTGTGGGTTTTGTCGTAGGCCTGGCCTATGAAAACCCATACCTTTCACCGTTCGAAGAATTCCAACGTTACAAAACACACCCTGAAATTCGCAAGTATTTCGAAGGTGGCAAGCGTATTTCCTACGGCGCGCGCGCAATCGCTGCGGGCGGACTGATGAGTTTGCCCAAGTTGGTGTTCCCTGGCGGCGCCTTGGTGGGCTGTGATGCCGGCTTCTTGAATGCATCACGAATCAAAGGCTCACACGCGGCCATCAAGAGCGGCATGCTGTGCGCCGATGCGATTGCTGACGCACTGGCCCAGGACCGTGCTGGCGACGAGCTGGAAGCCTATCCAAAGGCATTCCACGACTCTTGGCTGTTCGACGAACTATACCGCGCCCGTAACTTCAAGCAATGGATGAGCAAAGGCCTGTATACCGGCACCATGATGGTGGGTATCGAACAAAAACTGTTCAAGGGCAAGGTACCTTGGACTCTGCACCACAAGCATGCGGATCATGAGTGCCTTCGTCCCGCCTCGGAGTTCCAGCCGATCAACTACCCGAAACCTGATGGGAAAATCACGTTTGATCGCTTGAGTTCGGTGTTTATCTCCAACACCAACCACGAGGAAAATCAGCCCGCACACCTCACGTTGAAGAATGCGGATGTGCCGGTCGCAACAAACCTGACTACCTACGCAGGGCCGGAGCAGCGCTACTGCCCTGCCGGTGTGTATGAGTATGTGAAAAAAGAAGATGGCAAAGATCAGCTGCAGATCAACGCTCAAAACTGCGTGCATTGCAAAACCTGCGACATCAAGGATCCCACACAAAACATTGTGTGGGTGACACCAGAGGGTGGCGGCGGCCCCAACTACCCCAATATGTAACTGAGCTGCAAAAACGCCGACCCTCAAGTCGGCGTTTTTGTTTGGGAAACAGCAATCAAGACGCGAGCTCGTCAGTCGTTTCGTTCAGAAGTTTGAAATTTTCATTTGCGTCAATCTCAAAGGTATATTCTCCTTTGAGCAAATCAGTCACGTAAGCGAACCTGCCATTGACTGTTACGCCGTCCAACGTCAATTCGTAATAGCAAGCCGCGGGCTGCCCACACCCTAGTTCAAACAGTCTGCGACTGGTTTTCTCGTTGATCCAGTCGACCGAATACTTTTGATCAGCAATGTAAACGGTGATTGGCTTCCATTGCGTTTCACAGAAATTTTCGATCACCTGAGCCCCTGTCGACTTGTAGACCAATTCACAATCCGTCTTGGCAAGAAACTGTAATTTTCGGGTTGTGGCTTCAGGTGAATTTGTGCAGGCGCCAAATACAAATACTGCAGGTACAACAAGTCCAGGCAGCAAACGTTTCATAACTGGATTTCCATGAATACACGTTTACCTTGAACGCAACAGAGGAATGAAAGGAATACAGGCAAAGCGACAGTGGCAGGCCTCGATTAACCTTTTGGTGAACGCCACAGGAAGCGGTAAACAAAACCCGGAAATGCAAACACCAGAAACAGACAAGCAGTGAGTGCGTAAAACTCCCAACGCTGTGGGGTTACCTGGCTCAAACTACCTTCAATGGCAAATCCGATTAAACCCACAATAAAGTAACCAGCGATTACTTCAAGCACTCGGGTCCAACCGCCCTTTTTCGCCACAGGCAGAATACCCATCACTCGGTTGCTCACAAAAGGCAGGTTCGCAAACAGCAAGGCCAAGCCAAACAACAACCAATGCCCAATCGTCTGCGTCAAAACCTACCTCCTGTCAATATTCAAAGAATTGAAACTATCAATCAACCAGCAAGTGTTTGCTGAATCGCCGTCATGCAATACGCCATCAAAGGTGCAGGCAAGAGGCCCAGCAAGATGACTGCCAAGCCATTCAGGCCCAACACAGCGCGGGCATCATTGCCCATCACAATTTCAGTTTCATCCGAAGGGACTTCGAAATACATCGCCTTCACCACTCGAATGTAATAGAAAGCACCCACAAGGCTAAACATGACGGCATACACAGTCAGCCACACTTGACCCGTGGCCAACAAGGCTTTCAGTACTGACAGCTTGGCGGCAAAGCCCACCATGGGTGGAATACCCGCCAATGAGAACATCAACAACAGCATAATCAAAGCCAGCCAAGGGGCACGCTTGTTCAACCCTTTCAGATCGCTGATGTTTTCGACCTCAAAACCTTTGCGGGACATCACCATGATCACACCGAAAGTACCCAGCGTAGTCAGTACATAGGTAATGCTGTAGAACATAGCAGAAGAATAAGCCTGAGCTGCATTACCCGTGTCTTGTCCAGTAACGCCAGAAAGAAAACCAAGCAACATAAAACCCATTTGCGCAATGGTTGAATAGGCCAACATGCGTTTCAAGCTGGTTTGTGCAATCGCGGTCAGGTTACCAATCGCCAGTGATGCAATCGCCAACACCATCAGCATGTTTTGCCAGTCAAATGCCATCACAAACAAACCATCAACCAACAGACGCATCAACATCGCAAATGCAGCCAACTTGGGAGCACCACTGATCAGCAAAGTGGAAATTGACGGCGAACCCTGATACACGTCGGGCACCCACATGTGGAAGGGAACCACGCCCAGCTTGAAGGCCAACCCGGCCACCAGAAACACGATACCGAACACGAAAATGATGGATTTCTGACCGGAAACGGCCGCTGTGGCAGCAAACGCGATATCAGAGTGGTTCAACGACCCTGTAGCACCATAAATCATGGACATGCCGTACAACAGGAAACCTGAAGCCAGAGCGCCAAGAACAAAATACTTCATCGACGCCTCGGTTGCACGCACATTGTCACGCTGCATGGCCACAGCCGCGTACAAGCTGAGCGACAAAAGCTCAACACCCAGGTACACCAGCAACAAGTTGTTGGCGGAAATCATGATCATCTGCCCCAACAAGGCAAACAAGACCAAAGCATGCAATTCACCCTTGAACATGTCACGGTCTTTGGCGTAGTTCGCACCTACAATCAATGTGAAAGCGATTGCCAGTGCAGAAAAACCTTTCAGTACCAGAGCCATGCTATCGGCGATGTACATGTTGTTAAATGCCAGTTCGGTTCCAGCTGTGGGCACTTGCGCCAGGCAATACACACCAAGACCGATACAGAACAAGACCACAATGTTGTGCAGCATCGGCAAAATGCGGCCCTTGGTCACGCTGTCAGCAATCAGAAATGCACAGGCGAAAAGTGCCAGGGCAATTTCAGGAATAGCGAGTGAGAGATTCATCTGATCCACGAACATTCCTCAATTAAAGCTTGGACTGAGCCACATGTTGCAACAAAGCATCGACGGACACTTGCAACACATCAGTAAAGGGTTTGGGATAAAGGCCCATGGCCATAACCAGTATTGCCAGCGCACCCAACATCATGAATTCACGGGTATTCACGTCACTCAACGCTTTCACGTCATCATTGGCAACCTCGCCAAACACGACACGCTTGTACATCCACAACGAATAGGCCGCACCGAAGATCAGTGTGGTCGCCGCCAGCAAACCAATCCAGAAGTTGTACTTCACAGCACCCAAAATCACCATGAATTCACCCACAAAACCACTGGTTGCAGGCAAACCGGCATTGGCCATTGCAAACAACAGGAAGAAGGCTGCGAACTTGGGCATGGTGTTGACCACGCCACCATAAGCAGCAATTTCACGGCTGTGAACACGGTCGTACAAAACCCCGATACAAATGAACATGGCGCCGGATACGAAACCATGCGAAATCATTTGAATGATGGCACCCTGCACTGCCAGGTCCTGGAACATGAAGAAACCCAGAGTGACGAAACCCATGTGCGCGATCGACGAATACGCCACCAGTTTTTTCATGTCTTTTTGGACCAGTGCCACTACACCAATATAAACCACAGCGATCAATGACAAGGTGATCATGAAACCAGCGAGTTCCTGGCTTGCGTCCGGCGCGATTGGCAGGCTGAAGCGAAGGAAACCATACGCGCCCAACTTCAACATAATGGCAGCCAACACCACAGAACCACCGGTGGGCGCCTCCACGTGCGCATCGGGCAGCCAAGTGTGAACAGGCCACATCGGCACCTTCACCGCAAAAGCCATCAGGAATGCGAAGAAAATCAGGGTTTGCTCAGTCAGGTTCAGCGGCAATTTGTGCCACGCAGCAATTTCAAACGTACCGGACTGGAACTGGAGATAAATAATCGCAACCAGTGTTAACAGCGACCCCAACAAGGTGTACAGGAAGAACTTGAAAGCAGCGTAGATTCGGTTTGGACCGCCCCACACACCCACGATGATGTACATCGGAATCAGCGTTGCTTCGAAGAATACGTAAAACAGCAATCCGTCGGTCGCTGTGAACACGCCAACCATCAAACCAGACAGAATCAGGAAGGCGGCCATGTATTGCGCAACTTTCTCGGTAATCACTTCCCAGGCCGCGACGACAACGAACACTGTGATCAGGGCAGTCAGGATCACAAACCAGACTGACAAGCCATCCACACCCAAACCATACGAAGCGCCGAACGCCTCGATCCACGGCATCTTTTCAACAAATTGCAATTCAGCCGTACTCGTATCAAAGCCAAAGTACAAAGGCAGAGTTACGGCGAAGCTAATCAACGCAGCAATCAGGGAAGCTCCCCGAACTGCCCCAGCGTTCTTGTCATTGCCCAAGGCCATGATCAAGACACCGAAGGCGATTGGCAGCCAGATCGCCAAACTTAGATAAGGAATATTGTTAGACATTGATATTTTCCAATCGTAAGAACCGAGGTTCCGCCCTGTTTATTTGAGTGTGATGAATGTGATGATCATGGCCAGAACGCCGAGAATCATCGCGAACGCATAGTGGTAAATAAAACCGCTTTGCGCAAAGCGAACCACACCCGAGATCAAACCCACCAACTTGGCACTGCCATTGACCACCAACCCATCGATCAACATGCGATCACCGAACTTCCACAATGCTTCTCCCAGGCCACGTGCACCACCGGCAAACACCACTTCGTTGAACTTGTCCATGTAGTACTTGTTGTCCAGCAACGTGTGGACAGGCTTCAAAGCTTTCATAAACGCTGCTGGAATAGCCGGAACCCACAAGTAGCAAACGGCGGCGGCAACCACGCCAGCCAAAGCCAGCCAGAATGGCATTGTTTGCAATGAATGAACACCCATTGCGGCTGCACCGTGGAAAATGCTGCTCAGACCAGCCATGGCCCCATGTTCGGGGTTGATGGTGATTACGCCTTCGAAGAAAGTGCCGTGCAGCATGGGCTCAACAGCGATATAACCAATAAGTACCGAGGGAATGGCCAACAAAATCAGCGGCAAAGTAACCACCCAGCGCGACTCATGAGGTTGCACGGGACCGTGATGCGCATGGTGATCATCATCGCCATGGTCATCGTGGTGTTGGATGTCATGGAAACGCTCTTTGCCGTGAAACACCAGGAAATACATGCGGAAGCTGTAGAAGGCAGTGATGAATACACCCGCCACCACAGCGAAGTAAGCAAAGTCGGCCGCGGGCAAGTTGCTGAAATGCACTGCCTCGATGATGCTGTCCTTCGAGTAAAAACCCGAGAAAAACGGCGTACCAATTAGAGCCAGCGAACCCAACAAAGAAGTCAGCCAAGTGATGGGCATGTACTTCCACAAGCCGCCCATGTAACGAATGTCCTGATTGTGATGCATCCCAATGATCACGGAACCTGCGCCAAGGAACAGCAAGGCCTTGAAGAAAGCATGGGTCATCAAGTGGAATATAGCCACTGGGTAGGCGGAAACCCCCAAGGCGACAGTCATGTAGCCCAACTGCGACAAGGTTGAATAAGCCACCACGCGTTTGATGTCGTTTTGAATAATGCCCAGAAAACCCATGAACAAGGCAGTGATTGAACCGATCACCAGAACAAAGTTCAAGGCGATGTCGCTGAGTTCAAACAGCGGTGACATCCGGCTGACCATGAAAATGCCTGCGGTTACCATGGTCGCCGCGTGAATCAAGGCAGAGATCGGTGTTGGACCCTCCATCGAGTCTGGCAGCCATACATGCAGTGGGAACTGGGCTGACTTGCCCATCGCGCCGATGAACAAGCAGATACAGGCCACAGCCAGTAAAGGCCAATCCGTTCCAGGCATGGTCTGACCGACGAGACTGTCTGCCTGAGCAAAAACCTCGGTGTAGTTCATTGAACCAGTAGCAGCCATCACAAGGCCGATACCCAGAATGAAACCAAAGTCACCGACACGGTTAACCAGAAAAGCTTTCAAGTTGGCATAAATCGCACTTTGCTTTTTATACCAAAATCCGATCAACAGATAGGAGACAAGGCCCACTGCTTCCCAACCGAAAAACAATTGCAGGAAGTTGTTACTCATGACCAGCATCAGCATGGAAAAAGTAAACAGCGAGATGTAGGAGAAGAACCGCTGATAACCGTCGTCCTCTTCCATGTAGCCGATGGTATAAATGTGCACCATCAGCGACACGCTAGTTACGACCAACATCATGGTGGCGGTCAGTGTGTCAATCAGGAAACCAACTTCGAACACCAAGGTGCCAACGGCTGCCCATTCATACAAAGTGCCGTTGAACGTGTTGCCTTCCATCACATCCATAAAAACCATGATCGAAGCGATCAGGGAAATGGCGACACCCGCAATGGTGACTGTATGGGCACCGGTTCGACCGATTTGCTTACCGAAAAAACCGGCGAGAATGGCGCCAACCAGCGGTGCGAACGGAACGATCAAATACAAGGGACTCATTCGCGCTTACCCCTTCAGCTGGTCGAGGTCTTCGACGTTGATTGAATTCATGTTACGGAAAAGGACCACCAGAATTGCCAAGCCGATTGCAGACTCAGCGGCAGCCACTGTGAGGATGAAGAAAACGAACAACTGCCCGGACAAATCGCCCAAGAAGTGAGAAAACGCCACGAAGTTCATATTCACGGCCAGAAGCATCAGTTCAATGGCCATCAAAATCACGATCAGGTTCTTGCGATTCAGGAAAATTCCGATCACGCTGATCGAGAACAAAATCGCGCCCAGCACGAGGTAATGAGAAAGTGAAATCATTGTTGTCTATTCCCGATCAGGCTTTGGGACCACTTGGGGTCTCGCTTTTTGTTTGTTTGCGGTCAAGGTCGGCGGGCATACTCACCAGGGTCACTCGGTCAGTAGACTTCACTCGAACCTGTTCAGACGGCACTTGGCCTTTCGTGTCTTTGCGCTTTCGCAATGTGAGGGCAATCGCGGCAACCATGGCCACCAGCAAAATCAAGGCAGCCACTTCGAATGGATACAAATACTCGGTGTACAGCAACTTACCCAAAGCCGCAGTGTTGTTGGCAGCCTGTTCCGGAGTTTCCAGATTGGGGTCCCAGAAGCCGCGAAGCAATACGACCGACATCTGGAAGGCAATCAGCGAGCCGACAATTGCGGCCACTGGCAGATTTTTCCAAAACCCGGCGCGCACCTTGTCCATGTTCACATCAACCATCATGACCACGAACAGGAACAAAACCATGACCGCACCGACGTAAACCAGCACCAGGGAAATAGCCAGAAATTCTGCCTCGAGCAACATCCAAAGCGCTGAGGCTGAGAAAAACGACAGCACCAGATACAAGGCTGCATGTACAGCGTTGCTGGCAGTAATTACGCGCACCGCGGCAAATACCAGAATGGCGGCGAACACATAAAAGAAACCGGTTATTGCATCCATTGCATTTAGTCTTCTAAGTTTTGTATCAAGTTAACGGTAGGCTGCATCGGCTTCGCGATTGGCTGCGATCTCAGCCTCGTAGCGATCGCCCACAGCCAGAAGCATTTCTTTGGTGAAGTACAAATCACCACGCTTCTCACCGTGATATTCGTGAATATGGGTTTCTACAATTGAATCTACTGGACACGACTCTTCACAAAAACCGCAAAAAATACACTTGGTCAAATCGATGTCGTAACGACTTGTACGACGTGTGCCGTCTTCGCGCTGCTCGGATTCAATCGTAATCGCCATGGCCGGACACACCGCCTCACAGAGTTTGCAGGCAATGCAGCGTTCCTCCCCGTTCTCATAACGACGCAAAGCGTGCAATCCGCGAAAACGGGGCGACATCGGTGTTTTCTCCATCGGATAAAGCACCGTGATGGGTTGAGTGAACATATAACCCATGGTGAGCGCCATGCCTTTCAGCATCTCGCGCAGCAACAGACTGTTCAAAAATTCTTTAACAACTTGAAACATGGTTCGCTCTCAATTAATTCCAGATGTTCCAGGGAGTCTGCATCCAGGCAGCCACCACTACCAGCCAAACCAGTGTCAATGGAATGAACACTTTCCAGCCCAGACGCATGATCTGGTCATAGCGGTAACGCGGGAATGATGCACGGAACCAAATGAACATCGACACCAGCAAAAAGGTTTTAATACCCAGCCAGATCCAGCCTGGAATGAAACTCAGGAATGCAACTGGTGCGTCCCAACCACCGAAGAACATAATCGCTGCCAGGCAAGACAGCAAAATCATGTTGGCGTATTCAGCCAGGAAGAAAATGGCAAACGTCATGCCAGAGTATTCAACCATGTGGCCAGCCACGATTTCCGATTCGCCTTCTACCACGTCAAATGGGTGACGATTGGTTTCAGCCACAGCTGAAATCATGTAGATCACCAACAATGGCAACAGCGGCAACCAGTTCCAGGACAAAAAGTTCAAACCCATATCAGCAAACTGGCCTGTGGTCTGAGTCATCACGATGTCGGTCATGTTCAGGCTGCCTGCTACCAGCAACACTGTGACCAGTACAAAACCAATCGCCAATTCATAGGACACCATTTGCGCAGAAGCACGCATGGCAGCCAGGAAGGCGTACTTGGAATTGGATGCCCAACCGGCGATGATCACGCCATACACCTCAAGCGATGTAATCGCCATGAGATAAAGCAAACCAGCATTCACATTGGCGAGAACGGTTTCAGGTCCGAACGGAATCACCGCCCACGCCGCCAAGGCTGGCATGATGGTCATGATCGGCGCAATGATGAACAAGCCTTTGTTGGCATTCATCGGCACGATGATTTCCTTGAACATCATCTTGACCGCATCGGCGATTGGCTGGAGCAAACCCATTGGGCCCACATAACTTGGACCCATGCGGATGTGCATGCGACCAATCATTTTGCGTTCCCAATAGGTCAGATAAGCCACAAGACCCAATAGCGGCAAAGTGATACACAGAATTTTGATCAGTGTCCAAACTGGCAGCCAGGCCGGGCCCAGCAAATCAGCGCCGAAGGTCGTGATCATTTCAACCGGCGAACTCATGCCTGCACCTCACTGGCGACCACCGCTTCGACTGTTACACCACCAAATACGTTGCGCAGGCTTTGCGAATCCGCACGCCCCATGGGCACCAACACTGTGTTGTCAGCAATTGTTTTATTCACTAGAACCGCAGCACGCAACGTGCCGCCCTCAGAGTCTGTCAATTGAATTTTGTCACCGGACTTGATACCCAATGCGTCGGCAGTTCGTACACCAATTTGCGCAAGCGCTGGCTTCGCCGCCTTGGTTTTACGCAGTGAATCCGCACGGCGAACCAATGCATCGGTGTCATAAATTGGCGCGAATGCTGCCAGTTCGAGTTGGCCGTTGAGCGCCACGCCGGCGACAGCTTGTTCGGGAATCGCATTGCTCAAGACCGCAGCATGGTTGGCTGGCAAGAATGCTTTCAATACTTCTTCAGAACTATTGAACTCAAAACCTTCCAGGCCCAGCAAATTGCCCAACACTCGCAATACCTTCCAGCCTGGGCGAGTTTCACCCAATGGTCGAACCGCAGCTTTGAACGTCTGAGCGGTGCCCGCAATGTTGATAAAGGTACCGGATGTTTCAGTGCTGGGCGCGATCGGCAAGAGGACATCCGCATACTGCTTGGCGTTGCCCACAAATGCACTGGCTTGCACCACAAATTCCGCATCAATCAGGCCGCGTACGATCTTTTGACCTTGCACACTGTCCAGATCAGGTTCTGCGCCAAAAACAATCGCTGCCTTGGCCTTGCCTTCCAGCATCGCTTGGGCGCTTTTACCACCATGAGCACTGGCTTGAATGCCCGCAATAAAAGACCCGACCCAGTTGGCACCATCACCCAGGAACCCGAGTGTCGCGCCAGTCGATTTGGCCAAGTCATTTGCCTTGGTCAATACCTGACCTGCAAAGGGGCTCATCAAAACCTGTTGACCAATCAGTACAAACTTTCCGCCTTCAGGTGCGCTCAATGCGTTGGATACAGCATCGTGACCCAGGGTGTCAGCCCACTTGGAAGGAGCTGCCCTGAGCCATACGGCTTTGGGCATCAATGGATCCAATCCACCGGCATTCACCAATACCACCCGGGCACCCTGCTTTGCCGCTTGACGAATTCGCTGAGTCAGCAAAGGCTGATCATTGCGGGGGTCAGCACCCACAACAATGATCGATTCCGCATCCGCCAATTCTTGAATTGAAGCGCCCAACCAGGGATTAGCACCGGCCAGGTTAATGTTTGCACTGTGGCGCAGACCCGCATCAATACTCGTTGAACCGACACCTGACATCAAAGCCTTGGCCAGTGCCATTTCCTCAAAGGTACTGTTTGGCGAAACCAGCATGGCGATGCTATTCAGGTCGGTCGATTCGCGTCGGGCCTTCTTTAAACCTTCAAAGGCCACATTCAGAGCGGTTTGCCAGTCGGTTGTCACCCATTGACCGTTTTTCTTGATCATCGGTTCTGTCAAACGATCCGCGGCCTGCAAACCTTCATAGCTAAAACGGTCGCGGTCGGAAATCCAGCACTCATTCACGCTCTCGTTTTCTTGCGGAACAATGCGCATGACCTTGTCGGCCTTAACCTGCACCACCACATTCGACCCCAGGCTGTCATGCGCCGAGATGGATTTGCGACGCGCCATTTCCCAAGTGCGGGCGTTGTAACGGAATGGCTTGGATGTGAGCGCACCCACCGGGCACAGATCGATCATGTTGCCCGACAATTCGGAGTCCACCGAATTACCCACAAAACTCAGAATTTCTGAATGCTCACCGCGATTGGCCATGCCCAGTTCCATCACGCCGGCCACTTCCTGACCAAAACGCACGCAACGTGTGCAGTGAATGCAACGGCTCATTTCCTGCGCGGAAACCAGCGGCCCGATGTCTTTGTAGAATACAACGCGTTTTTCTTCCTGATAGCGTGAAGACACGCCACCGTAACCCACTGCGATGTCTTGCAACTGACACTCGCCACCTTGGTCACAAATCGGGCAATCAAGCGGGTGATTGATCAGCAAAAATTCCATCACGCTTTTTTGGGCGTTCACGGCTTTTTCGCTTTTGGTGCGAACAATCATGCCCGGCGACACAGGCGTGGCACAAGCGGGGAGCGGCTTGGGCGCCTTTTCTACGTCAACCAGACACATGCGGCAATTGGCCGCAATCGACAATTTTTTGTGATAGCAAAAGTGAGGCACATAGCTGCCTGCCTTCTCAGCGGCGTCCATGAGCATGCTGCCCTCGGCCACTTCAACTTTTACACCATCAATCTCTAGTTCAACCATTTGTATCTACCCGCAGGGAATCAAACGTAAGCCGGCACAATGCACGACTTGTGTGTGATGTGATGCTCAAATTCTTCATGGAAATGTTTCAAGAAAGCGCGCACTGGCATCGCCGCTGCGTCACCCAGCGCGCAAATGGTACGGCCCTGAATGTTGTCTGCAATCGAGTTCAGCATATCAAGATCTTCGGGACGGCCTTCGCCATGTTCAATCCGGTTGATAATGCGGTACAGCCAGCCAGTACCTTCACGGCAAGGTGTGCATTGGCCACAGCTTTCTTCGTAATAGAAGTACGACAGGCGCAACAGGCTTTTCACCATACAGCGTGTCTCGTCCATCACGATCACAGCACCCGAACCCAGCATGGAGCCCGCTTTTGCGATTGAGTCGTAGTCCATGTCGGTGGCCATCATCACGTCGCCGGGTAACACTGGCATGGATGAACCACCTGGAATCACCGCCTTGATTTTTCGACCGCCCTTCATGCCACCTGCCATCTCCAGCAGCGTCGCAAAGGGTGTCCCCAGAGGAATTTCATAATTACCGGGTTTTTCAACATCGCCGGAGATCGAGAAAATCTTCGTACCACCGTTGTTAGGTTTACCCAGCTCAAGAAACCAGTCACCACCGTTCTGAATAATGAAAGGTACTGCAGCGAATGTTTCTGTGTTGTTGATGGTGGTGGGCTTGCCATAAATTCCGTAAGAAGCCGGAAACGGTGGCTTGAAACGGGGCTGACCCTTTTTGCCTTCGATAGACTCAATCAGCGCGGTTTCTTCACCGCAAATGTAAGCGCCATAGCCTTGATGGGCATGCAACTGGAAGCTGAAGTTGGAACCCATGATATTGTCACCAAGGTAACCCGCGGCACGAGCCTGTTCCAAGGCCTCTTCAAAGCGCTCATAGGTTTCCCAAATTTCGCCATGGATGTAGTTATACCCCACAGAGATACCCATCGCATAGGCAGCAATCGCCATGCCTTCGATGACTGAGTGCGGGTTGTAGCGCAAGATGTCACGGTCTTTGAATGTGCCCGGCTCACCCTCATCGGAGTTACAGGCCAAATACTTTTGCCCTGGAAACTGGCGAGGCATGAAGCTCCATTTCAGGCCGGTCGGAAAACCTGCGCCTCCACGGCCGCGCAACGCGGACTTCTTCACTTCCGCAATCACGTCTTCTTGAGAAATACCCTCAGTCAGGATTTTGCGCAGCGCCTTGTAACCACCACGTGCTTCGTAACCTTTCAGGTCCCAGTTGCTGCCATCGAGACCAGCCAGAATCACTGGGTTAATATGTCGTCCGTGCAAACAAGTCATGACTTCAACTCCTCTACCAGCGCATCGATTTTTTCGTTGCTCATAAAACTGCACATGCGGTGATTGTTCACCAACATGACTGGGGAATCCCCACAAGCGCCCATACACTCACCTTCTTTCAGAGTGAACAGGCCGTCTTTGGTGGTCTCGTTGTAATCAATACCCAGTTTTTTCTTCAGGTATTCAGCCGCGTCGGTACCACCAGACAAGGCACACAGGGGATA
>NZ_LUJK01000018.1 GCF_001601825.1 Limnobacter sp. CACIAM 66H1
CCTGTGTGCCTTGCAAACAGGAAAAAAATGATGAATGCATGTTTAAAAAACAGCCTGCGTATCGCAGCTGTTTTCAGTTTAATGATGTTGGTTTTTCTGGCCTTCCAGAACACGGCACGTGCTCAAACGGTTAGCGGTCAAGAGCCCAACATTTGCGTATTCGATTTGCTCGGTGCCAAAGGACCTATTTTTAATCTGGCTCAAGAGTACGCGCTTGAGGGCCGAAAAAACGGTTATGGCTTCAAGCCTGTGGTGTATACCAACGAATCAGTAGCTGCCAAAGACTTTGAAATTGGTGTGTGTGATGGCTTGGTGGCCACCGGTATTCGAACCCGGAAATACAACAGTTTCACCGGCAGCCTGGATGCGATTGGTGGTTTGCCCAATTACGATGCAGTGTTGTTGGCTTTGAGGTCCATGGGTAGTCCTCAGTTGCAAAGTGTGATGCAGCAAAGCGATTTTGAAGTGGGTGGTGTACTGCCTTTTGGAACTGCGTATGTGTTTGTGCGCGATCGTGAAATCAATTCCCTGGCCAAGGCCGCGGGCAAGCGAGTGGCTGCGTTGTCGCACGATGAATCCCAGCGCAGGCTGATTGAGCAGGTTGGCGCACAACCAATTTCCGCTGACGTTTCCAATTATGGTTCGATGTTCAACAATGGTGCGGTGGATATAATTGTGGCGCCCTCTATCGCCTATTCACCTCTTGAACTCTACAAGGGCCTTGGCAAGCGTGGCGCAATTATTCAGCTCCCGGTGGCCATGGTGACCTACCAAATCATTTTGCGGAAGTCGAAATTTCAGCCAGGTTCTGGCCAGAAGTTGCGTGCTTTTGTCGCACAGGAAATGCCCAAGGCCTTGGATGCGGTGAAAAAAATTGACCGGCAAATTCCAGACAAAGCCTGGCTGAAAATGAGCGAGGCTGACAAGGTGGAATACACCACCATGATGAGGGAAGCCCGAATCAGCTTGAGCAAAGATGGCGTGTATGACGGTTGCGCCTTGCGCTTGTTGAAAAAGGTGCGCTGCTCGATCGATGGCAAAGCCTCCGAGTGCAGTTTGCCTGAGGGGTACACTGTGCCCAAAAGCTGCCCAATCCAGGCGATGTAAGCTGGCACCCGATAATCAGCCAATCACAACCGGGGTGTCGGGAAGTTCATTCTTGCCACCCCCCTTGTGTGGAAAGTGTTCGATCAGTTGTTTGCTCACGGCCTCGATACAGTCCATCACCCCGGCTTCAAATTGTCCTTCCCTGAAAGCGCGTCCAACTTCCTTGCACAATTCTTCCCAATAAGCGTTGCCTACTTTGGCATGAATGCCTCGATCGGCAACGATTTCGATGGCATGGTCGGCCAACAAGACGTAAATGAGCACCCCGTTGTTCAGTTCGGTGTCCCAGACATGCAACTCGCTAAACACCTCAATGGCGCGTTCTCGAGGTGTTTGTTGCCTTAGCAAGGGTTGCAGTTCAAGCGAGCTTTCCACGGCGACCCGAATTTCCCCGGAGTGGAGCATCTCACTGGTTTTGATCGCATGGGCCAGATGATCCAGTTGTTCACGCTTAAAGATCCTTCGCACGTGGCGTTCAGCAGTCATCAGGTGTGTGTAGATTCGCTTGAAACCCATGTTTACCACCTTCCTGAGGCACCACCGCCTCCAAAACCACCGCCGCCACCGCTGAAGCCGCCACCCCCACCAAAGCCTCCGCTACTTCGGCCAAAGCCACCACGTCCGCCGCCGATACCCCCCACCGAACTCCCAAAGAGGGTAAGCAGGGCAGCTACGGCTGAGGCGAGCAGTGCAAAAATGATTACTCCTGCAAACAGCCAAGCCACCACGAACACCAAACTGCCTGTGAGCACTGCCGCCGGTAACTTGCCAATTGCTTTGCGCAAGAACCCACCCACGAACAGCGAGAGCATGAACAACACGGGTGCGATATCCTCGATGGGGTCTTTGACGCTGTTTTCCGTCGCCTGCGCTTGGGGTTCAGGCAGTGGCTCGCCTTCAATGACCCTCATCATCTGATCCACCCCGGCCGACACACCGCCCGCAATATCACCCCGGCGAAACAGAGGCACAATCACTTCTTCAATGATTCGTTTCGAAGTAATGTCGGTGAGGGCACCTTCAAGGCCATAGCCCACCTCAATGCGCAGCGCACGGTCTTGCAGGGCCACCACCAAAATTGCACCATCATCAATATTCTTGCGCCCAATTTTCCATTGTTCGGCCACGCGCAAGGCGTATTGTTCAATTGCCTCAGGTTGAGTGGTCGGCACCAGTAGCACCGCAATCTGGCTGCCTTTGCTGGCCTCAAACACCTGCAATTTTTGGATCAGCGCAACCTTCTGTTGCTGGCTCAGCGTGCCGGTGGTGTCCACCACTTGAGCGCTTAAAGGGGGCACCGGTATTTCATCGGCCCACAACAAGCCCGGTGCAAGAAGGGCGATTGCATACAGCAAAAATTGGCCGAAAGTATGACGGATGGCGATCATCACTTGGTGCCGAAGTCCACAGTGGGTGGCTTGGAAATTGCCGCTTCATTCTCAACCGTGAAGCTGGGTTTGACGTCGTAACCCATTACCATGGCGGTGAGATTATTGGGGAATGAGCGCACGGTCACATTGTAATCCTGAACCGATTTGATGTAACGGTTGCGGGCCACTGTAATCCTGTTTTCCGTACCCTCAAGCTGCGTTTGCAAATCACGAAATCCCTGGTTTGCTTTCAAATTCGGGTAGTTCTCGGTGATCAGCAACAACCGTGACAGGGCTCCGCTCAGTTCTCCTTGAGCTTGTTGAAACTTGTTGAAAGCGTCTGGGTCGTTGATCAGTTCCGGGGTGGCCTGAATTGAAGTTGCTTTTGAGCGCGCTTCAACTACCTGGGTCAGAGTTTCCTGCTCAAAATTGGCCTCTGCCTTGACTACATTTACCAGGTTGGGCACCAGGTCGGCCCGGCGCTGATACTGGTTCAACACTTCTGCCCAGGCTGCTTTCACTTGTTCGTCATTGGTTTGAATGGTGTTATATCCGCAGCCGCTGAGAGCCAGCGCAAACATCAGGGTGAACAGAGAGAAAACGCGATTCATGTGAACGCTCCTTAGTGGGGTGGGTTGACTGATTGTGCAATTAAAAAAGCCCATGGTGCAACTGCAGCATGGGCTTTGCTTTGAAAAGATGATCCGCTTTACTTCTTCATCATCTCGAAAAATTCTGCGTTGTTTTTCGTTTGACGGATCTTGTCCATCAGGAATTCCATCGCAGCAATTTCGTCCATGTCGTGCAGCAAGCGGCGCAGTACCCAAATCTTCTGCAGCAGATCGGGCTTGATCAGCAGTTCTTCGCGGCGTGTGGAAGAACGGTTGATGTTGATGGCCGGGTACACACGTTTTTCGGCCATACGGCGTTCCATGTGAATTTCCATGTTACCGGTGCCCTTGAATTCTTCGTAAATCACTTCATCCATGCGGCTGCCAGTGTCTACCAGTGCAGTTGCGATGATTGTGAGCGAACCACCTTCTTCAATGTTTCGGGCGGCGCCGAAGAATCGTTTGGGGCGGTGCAGGGCGTTGGCATCTACACCACCGGTCAGCACCTTGCCAGAAGACGGCACGACGGTGTTGTACGCACGGGCCAAACGGGTAATGGAATCGAGCAGGATGACGACATCGCGCTTGTGCTCAACCAGTCGCTTGGCCTTTTCAATCACCATTTCTGCAACCTGCACGTGGCGGGTCGCGGGTTCATCGAATGTGGAGGCGATCACTTCGCCACGCACGGAGCGCATCATTTCCGTTACTTCTTCGGGGCGTTCATCGATCAGCAACACAATCAAGGTGATGTCGGGGTGATTGGCGGTGATTGCGTGGGCAATATGCTGCAGCATCACGGTTTTACCTGATTTCGGCGGGGCTACCAGCAAACCTCGCTGGCCCTTGCCAATGGGTGCCACCAGGTCAATGATACGGCCCGTGTTGTTCTCTTCACCGCGCATGTCGCGTTCCAGCTTCAATGGCTGGTTGGGGTGCAGCGGCGTCAGGTTTTCAAACAGAATTTTGTGTTTGCTGGCCTCAGGCGCTTCGCCGTTGACCTTGTCCACTTTCACCAGCGCAAAATAACGCTCACCGTCTTTCGGGGTGCGTACCTCACCTTCAATGCTGTCACCCGTATGCAGGTTGAAGCGGCGGATCTGGCTGGGGGAAATGTAAATGTCGTCCGGGCTGGCCAGATAGGAAGTTTCCGGTGAGCGCAGGAAGCCAAAGCCATCCGGCAATACTTCGAGCACGCCGTCACCAAAAATTTGTTCGCCGTTTTTGGCACGTTTTTTCAGGATTGCGAACATCAATTCCTGCTTGCGCATGCGGTTGGCGTTTTCAATTTCGAGGCCACCAGCCACTTCAAGCAGGGCAGAGACGTGTTGCGTTTTGAGTTCAGATAGATACATGTTTGGCTATTTGTGTAGGTGGCGAACGCCGCGAGGTAAACAGGTTAACGAAGGGTGGGGGTTGTGCTGCAGTGAGGGGGTTCGATGCCCGGCACACGCCGGGCTACTCAATCAATATTGTATTACAGGTGGCTGTCGATAAAAGCAGCCAGCTGTGATTTGGACAACGCGCCTACTTTCGTAGCCACCACTGCACCATTCTTGAACAACATCAAGGTTGGAATGCCGCGGATGCCGTACTTGGCGGGTGTTTCCGAGTTTTCGTCGACGTTCATCTTGGCGATTTGCAGTTTGCCCTGGTATTCAGAGGACAAATCATCAAGAATTGGCGCGATCATTTTGCAAGGACCACACCATTCAGCCCAATAATCCACCAGCACTGGGCCGTCGGTTTTCAAAACATCGCTGTCGAAAGATGCGTCACTGACGTGTTTGATCAGGTCACTGCTCATTTAAATCCTCAAGTGGGTAATTGCTTTGGAGGGTATTCACAAAGCATGTCCGGGTGATTAAAGCACACGCGCAGACCATGAAAGTTCTTCATTTAAGAAAATGCTATTCTGAATGGTACAGCGAAATCGAACTGAAACACAAACCCGTGCTCGTTTTAATTGACTTAACAACACATACACGCTTTGACCCTACACCCCGTTTCCATCGATCCTTTTCAAGGCACTCCTTTTGCCAAGGCCTTTGACTGGCTGAACCAATCGGGTCTTGAGGCCGGGCGAGTCTTGTGGATCATGCCCCGAATCGAGACGGTGGGTGGCTTTAAACAACTTTGGGCGCAGCACCATGCTGGCCGGGCCACACTGGGGCCCTGGATTCAAACCGCAGACCGTCTGAGCCAGCCTGCAGCCCTTGGTCCCTGGTTGACCCTGCAAGCTGATTTGGTGGGGGTGTTGCGACAATTGCCTCTGCTAAGTGGTGGGTCATCGCCCTCGCAATTGTGGGGTTTGGCACAGGAATATCTGGAGTTGGCGTTGCGACAGGTGTTGGTGCAAAAACGCAACACCAGCGCGCTGGTTCAATATTCAGAGAACAATGCTTTCGCCGCTGAAGAGGCCCAAGTGGTGGCCACACTGGCTCAAACCTACGCCAGCGAGCTGATGAACCTGCTGCCCAAACCAACCGAACCGGGGGGGCAGCCGCCTGAGCAGGTAGTGTGGTTTGACGACGGCGAGACGGTGCCTGGCTTGTGGCTTGAGCAGTTTTATCCCGAGGTTCCGGTGAAAGTTTTCAAGCTTGCCAACATTGAGGGGGCGCAACCCTGGCAAATTCTGGGGGCGAAGCGTTTTGAAGGCCAGAACAGTCCAGTGGCGTTGCAAGTGGCCCCCGACGAAACCACACAGGCCCAGCAAGCCGCGCATCAAATTCTGAGTTGGTTGCGCGAAGACCCGGCCAGCGAAATTGCAGTCGCTGTGCTTGATCGTTTGGCTGCACGCCGCATGGTCGCGCTGCTCGCTGATGTCGGTGTGTCGGTGGATGACCGCACCGGTTGGCGTTTGTCCACATCCAATGTGGCTGGCTGGTTTGACCAGCTGTTGCAACAGTTTGCTGAGCAAGGCGAGCTCACGGCCATCGCCCAGCCTTTCTCAGGTTTGCCTATCGAACAAACAGAGCCTTGGGCTTTTGGTAAAACAGGGAGCCGGTACACGCTGGCGCGGTGGGCTTGTGCCTTTTTGGGCCTGTTCGAAAAACATGGTTTGAACGAAGCCTTGGGGCCAGATGAGGCGGGGCAACAACTTTTGACCGTGTTGGGTTTGATGCAGCGGGTGCCCGCACAGACCGAATTTGACGCACAGGAATTTCTGGCGGCCTGGCGCAGTTGGGCTGAGTCACAGCGTTTTCGTCCGCTGGACATTGAGAGCCCCGTACGCATGGTGCCCTTGCTGAGCACGCGCATGCGGCAATTCAGCCGCGTGTTGGTCTTGGGTTGCGCACAATCGCATTTTCAAGAGAGCCCACCCGGTTTGTTGCCGCCTGCTGTGGCGCAGGAACTGGGTTTTCCCGGCCCGCGCCTGGCACGCATACAAAAAATATCCGCCCTGTACGAATTGCTGTTGTACAGCGATGAGGTCACCTTGGTACACAGTGCTCAGGTGGCTGGCAAACCAGAGATGTTGTTGCCCGAATTGATGTGGCTGGATATTGTGTTGCGAGATGCTGAAAGCCATTCGGAACATTGGTCCACAAAGTGGTATCGCGCACCGGGCAATTGTGAAATTGAAGTGCGCGAAACGCCCGAGCAGGCTTTGCAACTGACTGCCCTGAGCGATTTGGGCTCAATACCGGATTCACTCAAGGTCACAGCGCTGGACGACTGGAAGGCCTGCCGCCTCCGCTTTGGTTTGAAACACGCTTTGCCCTGGCCTGCCCAGCGTAATGAGAGCGCCATGCGCTACGAACAGCTGCGCGGAATTTTTGTGCACAAGGTGCTGGAGAAAACCGCGCAGCATATGGCTTTGCCAGGTCAGCCCGTGAACCAACTACAAGCGTGGAAGCAGGCCTTGCTGGACCATGCCCAGTGGGTGTGGGACAAGCTCGAACTGGACGATCGTGCGACGGTGTACCCGTTTCTGAAATTTTTTGATCAAATCGTGCCGCGCCTTGCTGGTAAATTGATGGAACGTCAAATTCAGGGCTGGCAATTCAAGGGAGCAGAGCAGCAACTTGAACACACCCTGGTGCTTCAACCGAGCGGTGCTACCCTCACATTGAAAGGCCGTGTTGACAGGCTGGATTTCCGGGGCGATGCACTGGCCATCGCCGACATTAAATTCACCAACCCGGCTGTCTTGAAAAGACGATTGGAAGACCCTTTAAGCCAGCCTCAATTGCCTGCCTATCAGGCCATGTTGAACAACCCAGGTGCGCGGCTTGATTTTCTGGGCTTGCACAAGGACAAGGTGGATTGGGTCAGTTTTCCGCCTTTGGATGATGAGCACCGTGAACAGGGTTTTCAGTCTTGGGGCGAGGTGTTGATCAGTGAACTGTCCAGTGAACTGGATTTGTTTTTTGAAGGCCGGGCGGTATGGCAAGCCAACCCGGGCGATGCCTGCGAATACTGCGATGTGCGCGGCGTGTGCAGGCCTGAAACTCACCCTTTGTTTAATGATGGCGTGGCTGGCGACGAGGGCGACGATGAGTAAATTCACCTCGATTGCCTGCGACCCCGCCAACAGCGTTGTTGTGGAGGCTTGTGCGGGCAGTGGTAAAACCTGGTTGTTGACCGCACGCCTGTTTCGTTTGCTGTTAAGTGGTGCAAGGCCTGATCAAATTTTGGCGATTACCTTCACCCGCAAAGCCGCACAGGAAATGCAGGAACGCCTGTTTGGCTTATTGCGTGAATGTGCCTTGTTGAGTGACGACAAGCTGAGCGTTTTGTTGACCGAACGTGGTGCCGTGGCCAATCAGGCAAACCTGAATAAAGCGCGTGAACTGGCGGGAGAGGTGTTGACCAATTCACGGGGGGTGACCATTGACACCTTTCACGGCTGGTTCGCATCGTTGTGCCAAATGGCACCCTTGGCCAGTGGCTTTTCAAGGCAAAGTGAACCCACCGATCAAACCGAGTTCTGGATGGACATGGCCATTGATGTGTTCACCGCCAATTTGTTGAATGATCAATCGGAATTGCTGCCAGCCTTTGACACGCTGGCCTCACAAATGGACCGCGCGGTGGTGCGTCAGGTATTGCAGCATGCGCTCAGCAATCGTGTGGCTTGTAGTTTGTGGTTGGGCAACAGCGATGCGCCGCCATTGAACACGGTGTTTGGCATTGATGAAGGCGAGCAATGGCCTGTTGAGGTGTTGAACAACAAGCATTATCTGGATCAATGGCAACAGGCTGCACGGTGGCTGTCCTTGGGCACAGCCAAGCAACAGGGCCATGCTATAGACATTGAAAAGGCGCTGACTGCGCTGCGCGAGGGCGCTGACGCAGCAGAGGTATTTGATCAGTTGAAAGCGGTTTGTTTGACTGCAAAAAATGAACCGAGCAAAAACTTTTTCAAGATCACCGCAGGGCAGAAAACTGCAGTGGACGAAACACTGTATGTGCAAACCCTTGAAGGTCTGGCCCTGAAAACTGCACAGGCTTTGCAACTTGAAAAAGACCAGCTTGATATGCAGGCCACAGCTGCTTTGGCGCAATTGATTGAGCCGCTGTTTGACACGTACAAATCAATCAAGCTTGAGCAGGGTTTGTGCGATTTCGATGACCTTGAAGCGACCGCATTGCGCATGTTGATGAATGATGAACAGCGTGCTTACATGCAGCAAAAACTGGACACGCGTGTGCGTCATTTGCTGGTCGATGAATTTCAAGACACCAATCCGGTGCAGTGGAATATCTTGAAACTCTGGTTGCAAGACTACAGTGGTGATGACAAGCCCAGTGTGTTTTTGGTGGGAGATCCGAAGCAATCAATTTACCGTTTTCGACGGGCGGAGGCCCGATTGTTCAACCACGCGCGCGCTTGGCTGGTTGAAAACTTCGCAGCCAAAACTTTGGAATCGGATTCAACACGGCGGTGTGCGCAGTCTGTGGTTGATGTGGTCAATACCGTGTTTGAGCCGGGGCAAACGCGGGGGCAAACTGCCTTTCGCACACACACCAGTTTGGCTGGGAAAAGTGAATCAACGCTGAGTGGCTTGAATGTGTATCCCAAGCTGCTCAAAGAAGACGAAGGCCCGGATGAAGCGCAGCGCGTGGTGAACACCCTGCAACACTGGCTGAAAAACGGATGCATCAAGCATTTGAGTGAAGTGATGGTGTTGGTGCGCGCCCACAAAAGTGGTGTACCCCTCATGGCTGCCCTGCGTGAGGCTGGCCTGGCTTACACCATCAAAGACAAAGGCGAGCGTTATACCTCCCCGGTGTGGTCTGACACCATCGCCTTGCTTGGTTTTTTAAATGATCCACATGCCAATCTGTACTTGTTGCAGTTGTTGCGTTGCCCACTCATTGGTCTTTCTTCCCCGCAATTTCAGACGCTGATACAGGCCGGCAAAACAAGCAAGACCACTACGGTGTGGAGCACCCTCGAGGTGTTGGCAGGCAAGGGTGAATGGCCTTGGGCGAACCTGCATGCGCAATTGTCAGAATGGCTGCGCATGGCGCGCGCCTTGCCGCTGTTTGAAACACTTTCAAAGGTGGTCACTGATACAGGTGCCTCTGAAAAATACTTGAATTGTGCGTCACCGCGCCAGCGGGTCATGATGGCTGAGCACTGGGATTGGTTGAAAGCTTGGGCACTGGGTTTGAACAAGGGGCGTTTTCCAAGCCTGCAGCACGCTTTGGATGAGGCGGTGAAACTGCAAACCTATGCCAGCTCCGACAGCGAAGGCGCAGCCAACAACCCCGATGTGCTGCGCATCATGACCGTACATTCCGCCAAGGGTCTGGAGGCAAACCATGTGTGGCTGTTCGATGCCAATTCCTCGCCCAAACCCGGTGGAAGCAATGCAGGTTTGCTGATCGATTGGGCTTTGGGTGAATCGCACCCCAGCGCAGTCACAGTGATGGGCAACCTGAACAACCCGAGCCCTGGCCGCGCGGCTGCGCAAACGATTGAACAGCAAGCCTATGTCGATGAAGAGGACCACTTGCTGTATGTGGCATTGACCCGGGCCCGGTATTCCATTCATTTGAGTGGCAGTGAAAAACGCGGCGCAAGCAAGGGGTGGTACGAGCGCTTGTCGCCTTTCGCCACCCAGGTCCATGAAAACTGGCCTGTGCCTGAAAGCTCCCGGCACACTACCGTGCCGGGGCCGGCACAAACAGAATTGACTGGCTTGTTTGACCCGCCCGCGGTGTGGGTTCGTCCTCAATTTCCGGTGCTCAAGGCGTTGAACACGCCGGTGGGCAAGGTGGTACCCCGATTAACCTCACCTGAACTGCGCAAAGGTACGGCTTGGCATGCCGCGCTGGAATGGGTCGATGAATTGAAAGACATGTCGTTCGACGTTTGGTGGGCGCAGGTGCAGTTGCGTTGCGAGTCCGTATTCCAGCGTTTGCAGGACGATGAATTGTCGCATGTGCAGCAAGCCTGCCAGTTGCTGGTCAACAAATCGGATTTGCAGCCCTGGTTGCAAGGGGCAAAGGCCAACAAGAATCGGGTGTTCAATGAACTGGAGTGGGTGTTGGGCGATGGACGGTCGCTGCGGGCTGACCGGGTGCTCGAGTTGCCCGACCGTTTTCTGGTGCTTGACTACAAATGGGCTGTTAATTCAGACAATTTGGAAGGCTATACCCGGCAAGTGATTGAATACGTGGGTTTAGTTGACCTCACGTTGAACAAGGGCAACAAGCCTGTCCCCACACAAGCTGCACTGATTGACCGGCACGGCGAAGTTCACTGGCTGACTTCGGTGTAGAATTCAGTCTGGCGGGCCTCCCCGCATGGCGTAGCGGCCAACCTGGTCAGGTCCGGAAGGAAGCAGCCACAACCGTGAAGTCAGTGCCGGGGTTCTGGCTCGCCTCTTAATTTGTTGGACCCAACTGCTGGACCCAATCTGAATGAATCAAACCGTATCTCAGGCTTTGGCACGAAAATGGCGACCGCGAGACTTTGATTCGCTGGTGGGCCAGGCCCATGTGGTCAAAGCCCTCTCCCACGCACTCGACAATCAACGCCTTCATCATGCCTACCTGTTCACGGGAACCCGTGGTGTGGGCAAAACCACCATTGCCCGAATTTTGGCCCGCGCCGTGAACTGCGAGCAGGGCATTGGCCGCACGCC
Organism: Limnobacter sp. CACIAM 66H1; assembly: GCF_001601825.1. Lineage (GTDB taxonomy): Bacteria > Pseudomonadota > Gammaproteobacteria > Burkholderiales > Burkholderiaceae_B > Limnobacter. Next base: position 11,191 of record NZ_LUJK01000018.1, read on the forward strand.
TTGTGGGAAGTGCCAGGCCTGTGTGGAAATCAGCCAAGGTCGTTTTGTCGATTTGCTGGAAGTGGATGCAGCCACCAACACGCGCGTGGATGAGATGCGTGCCCTGCTCGAGAACGCCATGTATGCGCCTACCGCAGGCCGCTACAAGGTGTATGTCATCGACGAAGTGCACATGCTGTCCACCAGTGCGTTCAACGCCATGCTGAAAACGCTGGAAGAGCCACCAGGCCATGTGTTGTTTATTCTGGCCACGACCGACCCGCAAAAAATACCGGCCACAGTCTTGTCGCGTTGCCTGCAGTTCGCCTTGCGTCAATTGCCGCCCGACCAGCTCGCAGACCACCTGGCTCACATTCTTTCCGAGGAACAAATTGCCTTTGAGCCGGGTGCGCTGCGCCTCTTGGCCAAGGCCGCGCGCGGCAGTGTACGTGATGCGCTGTCGCTGACCGACCAGGCCATTGCTTACAGCGCGGGCCATGTGGGTGAGGAAACCGTTCGAACCATGCTGGGCGCCGTGGATCAGCAAGTGGTGCACCAGTTATTGCAAGCCTTGGCTGTTGGCGATGCCAAGGCATTGCTTGAATTGAGCAATGCGCTGGCCACAGCCAGTGCGCCTTTTGGTGCCATTCTAGATGAACTGGCCGCCGTTGCTTACCGGCTTTCGGTGGCGCACTTTGCGGGCGGCCTTGATTCCGAAGACCCTGACCAGGCTGCGTTGCAGCACCTGCAAGCTGCCTTTGGTGCTGAAGACCTGCAATTGATTTATCAAATTGCCACACATGCTCGGGCTGAATTGCACCTGGCCCCAGAGGAATCCATCGGGTTTTCCATGGCCTTGATCCGCATGCTGGCCTTCAAGCCAGGTGGGCACAGCGCTGTGACGCGTTCTGCACCCTTGGCTCCAGCAGCCATCAAAGCGACCGTTCCCCTGTTGGCTGCCAAACCCGCTGCGGCTAAGCCAGTGGTGGCTGCTGTGCCTGCAATGCCTGTTGAGGTTCCCGCTGAGGTCCCTGCTGCGCCTGTCATGGAGTCGATCACACCCAAGGGCCCATCGCCTGTGCTTGTGGAGGAATTCGATGAGTCCCCGCCGTGGGACACAGCCGATGATTTGCCGGTGGCTCAATCAAAACCTGTCGTGTCTGCATCCGCAACCGCATCCGAATTCAAGCCGCAACCGGTTTATATCCAGTCGGCCAGCGGCGATTTGCCCAGTGCTGCCAACTGGCCGCAAGTATCCCAGGAAGTTCCTGCCAAAGGTTTAACACGACAGGCACTGGTACAGGCCGAACTGGTCGAGGCCAGCCGTGATGGCGAAGTGCTGCAAATTGTGTTGCGCACAGCGATCAAGGCTTACACCGAACCCAGCATGGTGACCCGTCTGGAGGGTGCGCTGGGCCAATACTATGGAACTGCCGTGCGTTTGCAAATGCAGTTTGGCGAGGCGCAGCAAACCGCACACGCAGTTCAAAGTGAAACCCGCAGGCAAGCTCTGGAAGGGGCCAAGCTGGCTTTACAGGAAGATCCGTTTTTAAAAGACATTCAGAACTTGATGGGCGCAACTGTGGTCTCAGGTTCAGAACGCACGCTGAGCAACACAGGCCCAGCCGACATTTGACAGGAGAGATTTCGACATGAACATGATGAAAGGCCAACTGGCCGGCTTGATGAAACAAGCCCAGCAAATGCAGGAAAAGATGGCCAAAATGCAGGCCGAGATTGGTGCGCTTGAAGTGGAAGGGCAATCGGGCGGTGGCATGGTGAAAGTGGTGATGACCTGCAAGCATGACTGCAAGCGCATTACCATTGACCCATCGCTGTTGGGCGAAGACAAGGACATGCTGGAAGACCTCGTGGCCGCGGCCTTTAACGATGCAGTGCGCAAGGCCGAAGCCACCATGACTGAAAAAATGTCCTCAGTCACGGCCGGTTTCCCAATGCCTCCCGGCTTCAAAATGCCATTTTAATTAATACCCATGATAATTAATACCCATGAGCCGTTCCGCGTTTGACGCCTTTGATGGCCTCGACCCCTTGGTTGATCTGGTGCGGGCGCTCAAGCGTTTGCCCGGCGTGGGGCCGAAGTCTGCGCAACGCCTGGCTTTTCATTTGTTGCAAAATGATCGTCAAGCTGCGACTGCGCTTGGCGAATCACTGCTGAAAGCGGTGGCGGAAATACGCCACTGCAGCATGTGCAACAACTTTTGTCATGCGGATGTGTGCTCTATTTGCAGCGACACCCGCCGCAATCCGGGTTTGTTGTGTGTGGTTGAAACACCTGCAGACCTCGCTGCCATTGAGGCCACGCAAACCTATCGCGGTTACTACTACGTGCTGATGGGCAGGGCATCGCCCCTGGACGGAGTGCGCCCTGAGTCCTTGGACTGGCCAAAGCTTAGCCAACGCCTGGACGACAGCGAGGTCAAAGAAGTCATTCTGGCCACCAACTTCACCAACGAGGGTGAGGCCACAGCCGTGTTTCTCACCGATCGAATTCGCCGAATGGCATTGAAAGTAAGTCGCCTTGCCCGTGGTGTGCCCATTGGCGGTGAGCTTGAATACACCGACCCCAGCACCGTGGCGCGGGCTTTGTTGGACCGCCGTCAGTTGGGCTCTGACCCGGAATAACTCTTTTATTTTTGCCAGCGGCTTTCCATGACCAATCCTTCTGAGCAATCTTCCACCACCAACCTTGGTCCTTTGGCAGGCATCCGTGTGCTTGAATTGGGGTCACTGATTGCCGGGCCTTTTGCGAGCCGAATGCTTGGCGAATTTGGTGCCGAAGTCATCAAGGTTGAAACCCCGGGCAGTGGCGATCCGATTCGCAAATGGCGCGTGCTGCACGAGGGCAATTCCCTGTGGTGGGCTGTGCAGGCCCGCAACAAGAAATCAATTACCCTGAATTTAAAAGCCGAAGAAGGGCTGGCTGTATTGCGCAAGCTGATCGAAAGCGCCGACATGCTGGTGGAAAATTTCCGCCCAGGCCAACTCGAAAAGTGGGGCTTGAGTCCCGAACAACTGCAGGCCATGAACCCGGGCCTGATTGTGGTTCGCTTGAGCGGCTATGGTCAAACTGGCCCCTACAAAGACCGCCCCGGTTTTGGTGCGATTGCGGAATCGATTGGGGGCATGCGGTTTTTAAGCGGTGACACTGATCGCCCACCAGTGCGTGTGGGGATTTCGATTGGCGATTCACTGGCTGGTTTGCATGCGGTAATTGGCGCGCTGTTGGCTTTGCAACACCGCCACAAAACAGGCAAGGGGCAGGTTGTGGACGTGGCCCTGTACGAGTCGGTGTTTAACATGATGGAAAGCCTGTTGCCTGAATATGACTTTGCAGGTGTGGTGCGCAAGCGCTCGGGGGCCAGCTTGCCAGGCATTGTGCCGTCGAACACCTACACTTGCGGATGCGGCGGATTCATTGTGATTGGTGGCAATGGTGATGCCATTTTCAAGCGCCTGATGGTGGCAATTGGTCGAAGCGATTTCGCGGAGAACCCTGACATGGCCAGCAACGATGGCAGAGTTCGCCACACCGAGTTGATTGACAACACCATTGCCCAGTGGTGCAAGGAACGCAGCATTGATGAGGCACTTGAGGTGCTCGAAAACGCCGACGTGCCAGTCAGCAAAATTTACAGCATTGAAGACATTGTGCGCGACCCGCAATTTGCTGCACGCGGCATGATTGAAGAACATGCCTTTGGCGATGACCGTACTTTGAAAGTGCCGGGCATTGTGCCCAAGCTAAGCGACACGCCGGGGCAAACCCGTTGGCTTGGGCCCAAGCTGGGTGAGCACAACGAGCAAGTGTTGGCGGGACTGGGTTATTCGGCTGAAGAGATTCAGCAGATGAAGGATGGTGGGGTGATTTGAATTGTGGGGAGTTGATGCGATGCTGCTGCAAATCTGCGCCTCACCAACACCTCACGCTTTCAACAACCCATCCAGCGTAACCGAATCTTTCACAAATGCCCGAATGCCTTCCGCCAGTTTCTCAGTGCCCATGGCATCTGCATTCAGTTCAAAGCGAAAAGCCGCTTCGCCGTCGGGGAATGTTTCACGTGGCTGTGCAAGTGCCCAATCAATGCCCAAGTCAACCTTCAGTGGTGCATCGTCCGCCCGCAGCTCAGCCAACAATTCAGGGCTGATGGTGAGCAGGTCGCAACCCGCAAGCGCCTTGATTTGTCCTGCATTGCGAAAGCTGGCCCCCATCACTTCCGTGCGAATTTCATTCTGTTTGTAATAGGCATAAATGCGGCGTACCGATTGCACGCCGGGGTCGTTCACGCCCGCATTGGCCGCCTCATCCCAATTGCTGCCGACCGATTTTTTGTACCAGTCATAAATTCGACCCACAAAAGGTGAAATCAATTGAACACCGGCTTTGGCGCAAGCATGCGCCTGAATGGGCGAGAACAGGAGTGTGAGGTTGCAATGAATACCCTCGGCTTCAAGAATCCTGGCTGCTTGAATACCCTCCCAGGTGGAGGCGATTTTGATCAACAGGCGTTTTTCAGTATCGATACCTTCGGCTCGGTACAGGGATACGATTCGCTTGGAGCGGGCAATGGTGGCCTCCGTGTCGAAGCTTAGCCTTGCGTCCACTTCCGTTGAAACACGACCAGGAATGATTTTCAGGATTTCAGTGCCGAATGCCACCAGCAGACGATCCGTTTGCAGTTCAAGCGGCTCATGGCCATACGCAATCTTGATCTGCTCCAGCAGTGGCAAATATTGTGGTTTTTGAACTGCTTTTAAAATCAGCGACGGGTTGGTGGTGGCGTCTTGGGGAAGAAAGGCGGCCATGGCCTGAAAATCACCCGTATCAGCCACCACAGTGGTGGCTTGTTTCAATTGTTCTAATGCGTTGCTCATGTCTTGATGGTTGTGAAAATTCAACGAAGTACGCTTCAGTATAGGCTTTTAAGGCATTTATTTGATCAATGAAATAGTATCCTTTGAACAGGAATAAAAAAAACACAACAAACTCAATGAGTACTTGCCATGTATTCTGAACAAGAATTGGAACAACAACCCTTGATTGATGATGATCAATGGGGACGCCTCGAGAATGAACTGGGGCTTGAAATGCTGCAGGAGTTTGCAGCGGAGTTTTTTGAGGAAACCCGCGAAATCTGGTTCGTACCCGGTTTCGATCCTTTTTCGATGGATGAGAAGGCATTTAAATCGATGGCACACCGCAGCGCGGGCGCGGCGGGCACTATCGGCTTTAAAAAACTGAGGTTTGCTTTTCTGTGCATGGAGCACAACCCGCTGGGGGAGGCAACTCTGCGTTACTTGTCAGCCATGGGTGCCGTTTTTCAATCGACCCAGGACTGGGTTAAAAGCAAACAATAAATCATGCAATATTCTTCAGCACGACCCTGGGCAGGCCTTGGCCTGGCAATAAGTCTTGGTGCGCTGGGTGCAGCACTTTTCTTTCAAATCAGCAAAGAATGGTTTCCATGCCCTTTGTGCATCATTCAGCGTTATGCCTACATTGCAACTGCCCTGGGTTTTCTTGGCATTGCTTTGACCAGCCGAAAGAGCATGTGGTCAGCGGTGTTCGTGATGTTGGCGCTGCTTGGCTTTGCAGGCGGTGCGGGTGTGGCTTTCTACCATGTGTGGGTGTTGTCCAACCCGGCTCAGACCTGTGGCGTAGACCCGTTACAAAACACCTTGAATGCATTGCCCTGGGTGCAGTACTGGCCAGATATGTTCATGGCCGACGGTTTGTGTACCGATGACTACCCTCCCCTGTGGGGCCTGTCATTGCCCATGTGGAGTGGGTTGGGTTTTCTGGCGCAAGGCCTTGTGCTGTTGATCGCCGTTCGTACCAGGCAGTACGTTAAAGGCTCATGGTGATTGGGTTGGCCAGGGTCACCCAGTTTTGGGTACTTTGGCTGGCCTGCTGTTTTCTTTCCAGGTTTTCCATGTAACCCAGCAAGGTACCCAAGGCGTCCATTGCATATGGGTTTCTGCTTTGCCGCACTGCGTTCAATACCACTGCCAAAGCGTCATCAAGGTTGACATCGCTCTCCTGCAATGGAGCTGCCATTTGAAGCTCAACAGTTTCCGGAAAGCGGAAGTCGTGTTTGGGTGTGGCATCTAATTGTATGGCTTGCATGGTGGTGAACCCGAAGATGAATTGCTTCAAGAATCTCACCTTTGCCTGGGTGCCCACTTCCTGAATAAAGCGATTTTTTTCATCCAGTTCAGCGTATCCCTGAAATGGACTCCACCGATCGGGCGATCATTTTTCGGGCAACTTATTCGTTAAGAAGCAGACGAAGAGGAGTCTGCCCATGTTGATCAATATCTCAGATGCCAAGGTGGTACAACCGTTGTTGCAACGGAAGTCGCTGTCACCCGAGCATTTGTATCTTTATTCCGGCAAGCATTACAACCCGGCCACACGATTGGCAGGTGAAAGCCTGGTTGCCTTGGAAACCGAACTGACTCAATCCACATTGCTGTACCTCCAGGCGCAGGACTTGTTTGAAGAGCTGGACTGTTGTTACAAGGTGCTGTCCAAAGCCTTGGTGGATGAAGAACCAGAGACTTTTGTCCTGGTGATGGACGAACTCGCTGAGCGGTTCAAGCACATCGCCATTCATCATTTTGACCTGGCTTATGCTTATCTCGCCTGGCACACGGCGGATGATTACCCAGTGATGCACCACATGTTGGTGGCTTTGACCCTGTTTCGAGTGGGTTTGTGTAGCGACCGGTTTTCAGAGGCCGAGTTGACCTCACATTTGAAAGCTGCATTGACCATGAACATCAGCATGTTGACCTTGCAGGCGCGTTTGCGGGCTCAAACTGAACCGTTGTCACGAGATCAGCGGGAAACCATCCGCAAACATCCGGAGCAAAGCGCCAACAAGTTGAAGTTGCTGGGTGTCAAGGATGACATCTGGATTGAATCCGTACGCATGCATCATGAGCTGCCCGATGGTTCCGGTTATCCCAATCAGATACCGAACAACAATGTGGGCTCTGTGCTGTTGAGTGTGTGCGATTCCTTCAATGCAAGAATGGCCCAGCGTGATTACCGCAGCAACTTTACAGCGGAACAGGCCGTGAAAGACCTGTTCGCGCATGCAGATCATCTGTATAGCTGTTTCACGGCCATTATTCTTGAGGAGTTGGGAATATATCCGGCTGGCAGCCTGGTGCAACTGACTGGCAGTCAAATTGGTTGCAGCCTGATTCGAGGTGAGACCGCGATCAGCCCGGTGGTGTTGGTGTTTCGCAATTTGCCCAGCCCCGGACCGGGGGTCGCGTTGGTCGACACTTCAAGCGATGGCAATAAAGTGCGCAATGCTTTGCCCAGGCGCGACCTTGGCAAACTGCCCAGCCTGCTGGAGTTGCTGTCCAAGGTGGTTTAAATACGTCCGTGATCCGGCAACTGCAGACTGGCGACGGTTTGGTTGCCCACGCGGTTCAGCATGAGGATCATGTGATGTCGAGAGGCAATACGCTCGGCTGTGGCCAGGCCAATGCCTTCTCCTTCAAATTCATCATTGCCGTGCATGCGGTGAAACAGTTGAAATTTCTGGGCGTCGTGCGTGTCCGAGAAGCCCACGCCGTTGTCGATAATCTCAAGGTTGCTCGGGCTGCTTTGCCGAATGATGATTTTTGGAGAGTCGACCGGCTTGGAGAATTTCACCGCGTTGTCGATCAGTTCTTTGAATGCTTTCATCATCAGGGGCCTGTCAAAGCGCCATTTGCCCTGAACCTGAATTTCAATCGGCACCGGTGAAAAGTCAAAGTGCTCGTTGACCACCTGCACCAGTGTGTCGTGCAGGTCATGAAGTTGAACATTCAATGGACATACGCCAAGGCGCAAGTATTCAATCAGAGCGTCCAGTAACACACCCATTCGCTTGCCGTTCCGGCGAATTTCTTCCAGGGATTTGCTCGCCTCAGGTGGCGCGTTCTCGCCAAGATCGTCAGCCAGGAAAAAGGAATAGGCGTCAATGGCGCGAAGCGGTGCCCGAAAGTCGTGGGCAATGGTGCCAGACAACCAGTTCAACTGGCTGAGCAAATCATTGTTCTCTTTCAGTTGCCGCTGGGTTTCAATGTCGACACTAAGATTGAGCTGCCCCAGCGTTTCTTTCAAGCTGTCAATTTCAGACTGTCGTGCGGCCAACGCCTGTTCATGCGAATTCCGGGTTTCTCTTAGCAGTTCGTTCGCAAGGGCCTGCTGGCGTTTCATTTCGCTGCGAAGTTTGCTGGACAATAATTCCAGCGCGGCCTGTTTGCTGCGCAGGTCGTTGAGTTCAAGTTGTTGGCTTGCTACCTGCTCGGGTGTCAGCAGCCGTTGGCCGGTAACAAAAGACAGCAGTTTGAGCAACAGGCGCAGCACGTGGAAAATTAGTTGGTCTTGATGGTTGAAACTTGAGACACAGGCGCTTTTTGGTCTTTGGAACCGATTGAATCGGTGTAAGCCCTGTAGGCTTTGCCCGCCGATTCCGCCCTGTAGGCTTCAACTTCCCCCCGATTGATGCCCTCGGCCTGCTCTTTGAGCCAAGTGCGTGTACTCAAGCCGGTTTCGGCATCGGTGGTGCCGGAAAACTGTGTTGAGGCCTGATTTGTAGTGGCTGTGTTGTCTTGTGCGCCGACCAGCATGGGGAATGCACCTAACATCGCTGCCAATATCCAGGTAGTGCGTGAGTTCATTGGGAGTTTCCTTTGGCGTCAAAACGCCGTTTGATGGAATTGGCTTGCGACATCACCTGATTGCGGGTGTTGTCTGACCATTGCAGACGGTCTGCGATGTCCATGGCCATGTTGAAATCATCAAAGACCAAACCCCACAATGCGAGGTTGGCCATGATCTTCGAGTCGCCGCTGGCCAGTTGATTGGCTTTCATCAGTGTGTTGTAGGAGGGCTCTTTTTGGCCTTCCAACAGATAAACCAATCCGAGGTCAGAATAGGCATTGATATTCAACGGGTCGACTTGAATGGATTTTTCCAGTCGGGTTGCTGCAGTTTTCAAATCGCCTCGTTCAATCGCTACCTTGCCCAAACCGTACCAAACCGGCCCGCTTTTTTGTTGGCCTTGGCCACTGAGCAAGGATTTGTAGACCAACTCGGCCTGGTCCAACTGACTGGTTTTTCGCAATGAATCGGCGCGCAGTTGTTTGCTTTGGCGATCGGATCCCCACTTTTGATCGTAGGCATCCAGATGGGCCAAGGCGGCATATGCGTTGTCTTGTTCAATCATGGTTTGAACAAGTTTGAGATGCAGGTTCTTCTCACGTTCTGCACGGGCTTTTCGGGCTTCCTCGTCCTCTCGTTCAAGCTCTTGGCGTTCGGCCTGGATAAGTGCGTCTTGTGTAGGACTTGTGGCACTGATGTTGGGTGCACTTGGGGTCACTGTGGGCTCAGGTGCCGGGGCAGGCGCGTTGGGTGCCCGTTGTGGTGTCGCACATGCGGCCAGAATTACGGGCAAGGCCAGTGTGGCCAGTTGCCGACCGAATTGTCCTGAAATCAAACGACTGCTCAACACGCTTTAACCTCCAACCCGTTCAAATGCACGAATAATGGAGATGATACCGGGACCACCGGTCATGATCAGCAAGGCCGGCAGCATGGTAATCACCATCACACCGGTCAGTTTAACAGTCAGTTTGCCCATTATTTCTTTGGCGTTGGCTCTTTCTTTTTCGACAAGGCGATCCGAGAACTGCTTCAGAGGTTCCTGAACAGCACCACCGAACTTTTCAATTTGCTCCAGAACCTGCACGAATGATTTGAATTCGTCGCTCGAATACATGTTGCTCATTCGTTTCAACATGACAATCCAGGGCACACCAGACTTCACTTGGGCTCGAGACCGGCGCAACATACGGCCTGTGATGGGTACAAGGTCGTACAGCTGTGAGGTCATGACCTCGATGGATTGATCCACGCTAAGACCCACGCCTTGTAATAGACGCATCACGTCCACCACTGCCACCAGTTCTCGCTCGAAAGCCGCTTCACGGCCTTCTCCAACTGCTTTGAGGTACCACTTGGGTCCCATAAAACCGATGCCGGTCACTGCGATGACCTGAATCATGGAAATGGGACCAAAGCCTGCATCCCAATTCAGGAAAAGTCCAATCGCCAAACCAAGAAGTCCCAGCGCAATACGCATCAGCACAAATCGGCTCAGGTCTTCTTCGCGGCCAAAGCCTGCGCGCCCCAAGAGCTTTTTGTCCTCTTCTTCGACAAAATAGGTGAATGCCTTGGTTTTGCTGAATTGTTGACCCAGGCGCTCGATGCGCCCCGTGAGTGCACTGGTCGGTACCTGATTGCGAACTGCAGCCGAACTTTGAACCCGACGGCGCAATTCGGTGTACTCATCAATTCGGGCCAATGCCTTTTCTTTGCGACTGGATTGGCTCAAAAGACTCCAGGCCAAGCCAACAAAACCCAAGCCCAGCAGAAAGATGCCAATTGCCAGTAATGTGTTCATGTCCATGTGGGCGCCCTCAGATGCTCTTGACCATGCGATAGATGATCGCAGCGCCAGCGATTTGCAATATCCCGGCGACGAACAGCAGCATGCGACCTGTGTCGTCATTCCACATCGTGCCCAGGTAGGCCGGGTTCAGCGTCAGAATAATGCCGGCCAAAGCAGGCGTCAGGCAGCACATGAACACCGCAGACATTCGAGCCTCCGACGACATCGCCAGCATTTCCTGATGGTGTTGTTCGCGGTCACGCAGGTATTGCGCCAGGCGGCCCAGCAAAATATCGCTTTTGCCACCGTAGTTCAACGCCAGTGCAACAACGGAGGCAATCAGCTTGAATTCGCTCAAACCATAAACGCGCGCCAGGCGGTGCATCGCTTGGTCAAGTTCCAGGCCGGCATACTGCATTTGAACAGCAAGGCCCAGGGCTTCTTTCAGGGGTTGCTCGGCATTTTCAAGGGCGGTGTTGAATGACACGGTCAGGCTGTAACCCACTGCGCTGACCCTGACTACACCGTCCAGAAAGTTGGGCAGCTGACTCAACATTTGCAGTCTGCGTTTGCGCTGGCGATACAGCACGTAGGCCGCAATGCCCAGAATGGCGAGAATCAGCGCGCCAGTTGCGCTTGCCGCACCCCGGAAAACGAAGGCAGCCAGCGCGGGTATCAGTGTAACCATCGCCACGCGAATACCCAGTGTCCGATCAATGGTTAGACCTGCAGAAATCAGGCTGTCTGTGATCCATTGCGGAATGTATTTTTTGCGCAGGGGGTCTTTTTCCAGCGCCAATGGATCGCGGGACTTGCTCAGGGCTACATCCAGTCGGCTTTCTGCCAGTTTGCGGTTTTGTTCTTCAGCACCGCGGCCCAGCAACAGCAGGGCCAGAGAGATGAATACCAAGGCAGCAGCGATCAGTCCGAATGTCATGTCAGGCGAATGTGCGAGATTTTCGGGTTTTTGGGGTAGGGCACCACGGGTACCCAGTTGTCCAGTTCCTGGCCATCGGGTCCGAGTCGGCTTTCATGGCGATACAGGTCTTGAAGCAAAATATTGTCATCCACAATGCCAGCCACTTCCGTAATGCTGTAAATGCGGCGTTTGCCCGAGGGCAAGCGAACAATCTGAACAATCAGATCAAGTGCCGACGCAATTTGCCTGCGCAAACTCATTTCATTGCCTGTAAAGCCCGCAAAGCCGGACAACATTTCAAGCCTGTGCAAACAATCGCGAGGTGTTGAGGCGTGAATGGTGCCCATGGAGCCATCGTGACCCGTGCTCATGGCCTGCAACATGTCGAGTACTTCAGCGCCGCGCACCTCTCCCACTACCACGCGGTCAGGGCGCATACGCAAGCTGTTCTTGACCAGGTCGCGAATTGAAATCGCGCCGGCACCTTCGTGCCCACCCGGACGGCTTTCCAGGCGAACCACATGGTGGTGGTTCAACTGCAATTCAGCGGTGTCTTCAATCGTAATCAAACGCTCGCCGGGTGGAATAAATTCCGCGAGTACGTTCAGCATGGACGTCTTGCCTGTGGACGTAGCACCACTGACCACCAGGTTGCAGCGTTTGCGAACAGCCTCTTGCATCAGTTCATAGACGCGCGAATCGAAAGTGCCCAAACCCATCAGGTCTTCTGCGCGCAGTGGCGTGCTTCTGAATTTACGAATGGACACCACCACGCCATCGCGAGCCAGTGGGGAAATGATGACGTTGATCCGGCTTCCATCGGGCAGGCGGGCGTCTACCATGGGGCTGGATTCGTCGAGCCGGCGGCCCAGCGGTGCCAGAATGCGTCGAACAATTCTCAAAAGGTGAGCATTGTCGACAAAGCGGGCCTGCACACGTTCCATGCGACCCATTTTGGACACATACACGTCCTTGTAGCCGTTGATCATCACATCTTCAACGTTGGGGTCTGCCAGCAGGTCTTCCAATGGACCAAAGCCCGCAATTTCTTTGTACAGCGAGTCGGCGACGAAGGCCACTTCAGAATCGTTCAGCGGGATCTGCTTGCCATAAATCAGGCTTTGCACTTCACCTTGAATGAATTTTTCAAGGGCGCTGTTATCCATTTTGGCAAAGGTGGCGCCTTTCTTTTCGATGATGGCCAAAATGTGTTCATGGGCCATCTCCTTCACGTCCGCGAGCACGGCAGAGTCCATGTCGCTGACTTTGGTTGTCGCAAACTGCACGTCTTCAAGGGCGTTCGCAGTGTTGGACACGGAACCGACCAGATGCTCGGGCTCCTTGGGCTTTGGGGGCGGCGCTTCCTGGCCGAAAATGATCTCACTCATTTGTTAAACCATTTTTTGAAGGTGCTGGCGAGGCTGCCCTGGCCGTCTTGGTGTTTGCGGTTGGCATTCACTTTGTCGAGCAACTGGGCAACTGCTTTGGCATACGGGTCTTTTGAATCGGCTGCAGACAACACCTGGCCGCCATTGACCGCGTTGATCAACGGTGCGCGTCGGTCGGGCAGCGTGTGTACTGTTTCAATGTTCAGTTTCTTGGCAATCGAGTCTGCGTCCAATGCCACATCTTTGTGATAGGGCGTCACCACCAAATCAAATGTCTGAGTAGCAATGCCTTTGTCATTCAGGCTTTTAATCAACTCGGCAGCAGTCACGATACCTGGCACCGATTGGGGTGTGAGTACCATTGTCGCGTCTGCGCTTCGCAGCAGGCTGGCCACAAACTCAATGTTCGAAAACCCGCACAAATCAATCACGATATTCTCGAAAAATGATTTGATCAGGTTCAAAAATTTCAGAGCATCGGATGCGGAAATATCCCGAAGGTCTGCCAGGTTTCGTGGCAGTGAAAGTATCGCCACGCCAGTGGCATTGTTGCGGCGAAAGGCGGTCTTCGCGAGGGTGGCATCAAAGCGTTTCAGGTTGCGCACGCATTCCACAAAGTCCATGGCGCCCTGTTTGTCTTCCGCAGGAAGGTGCACCAGGCCATCGCCCAGGGGCAGGCCAAAGTCAAGCAGCAAGGTGCTGTCCTTGTTTTGTTTGGCCAGTTGCACGGCCAGGTTGACCGCCAGTGTGGTGGAGCCCACACCTTGCCGTCCACCCAGCACTACCAAGGCGTAGCCCTTGCGTTCATTGCTTTGTTTGGGCGCTTTTTCAACCACGCCTGTCAGAATTTTTGTAACTTCGCCTGCGCTGGAATCCAGGCTTAAAAAGTCTTTTACACCCGAGCGCAAGGCATTGACCACGTCTTCGGTCGAGTCCTTTGAACCCATCGCAACCACAGGCAGGTCGGGTGCCAGTTCGCGCAATTCTTTGACGATCAGGCTGGCGTCCAGGCCCACTTGAGGCGAGTAATCCACCACCGCCATGCTTGGCGATACCAGGCCAACACGTTTGGTAATTTCACTGAAGGTGCCTGATTCACGCACCAACATGAAACGGTCACCCACCGCGTCAGACAGCCATAGCCAGTTGGCGTCCGACCCACTGATAAACAATATTCGGGGCATGCTTTGTTGCATCGCTAATTCCCCTTAATTGGTGGTGAAGCCAGGAACAGGCTCTTTGGCGGAAGGCAGGAAAAGTTGGCCCCAGACACTGCGCGGGCGCATGCCTACGTTTTGACCAGGAAGGGCCAAACCGGGCGCGTCTGCTGCGCGGGGTTTTACAAATCGCGGTGTCACAATAATCAGCAATTCCTTGTCTTCCCGGCTGTAGGTGTTGCCTTTGAAGAAGGCACCCAGAATCGGAATTTCAGACAACCAGGGCACACGGTTGGCGTTTGCAATAATGTTTCGGCTGATCAAGCCGCCGATGACAAAGCTTTGGTTTTCGCCCAGTTCAACCGTGGTGCTGGCACGGCGCGTCAAAATGGCGGGAACCAGCACACCTTGAATGGAGGTACCACGAGAGAAGTCGAGATCGCTGACTTCGGGCGACACTTTCAAGGCAATTGTTTTGTTCGACAAAATGGTGGGTGTGAAACTTAAACCCACACCAAACTTCTTGTACTCAATGCCAATAGTGCCGTTGCCGGAAGGCACGGGAATTGGAATTTCGCCACCCGCTAGAAACGATGCATCCTGGCCAGATTGAGCAATCAATGAAGGTTCGGCGAGAACTTTGGCATAGCCGTCGGCTTGAAGGATGTTCAGACCCGAAACCAGATCGCAGGTGCGTGGACCAACAGGCGTCGGGTTAAGCGCGCCAATTACTGCCTCTCCAACGCACCCCGCACCATTAAAAGCCAAAGAGAATGCATTCGATACACCGCCCGAACCGCTCACACTTGCCGGCCCCGCAATTGAGTATGTGAATCCACCACCATTAACTTGGCCTGTCAGGTTAATCCCCAAGCGTTGCAATTCACTGCGTGTGAATTCAACCACCTTCACATCCACTTGCACTGTGCCTGATGTTTGGATGGTGGCTTGGTCAATCAGTTCTGCAGGTTTGCCGTCACTACCGGGCTTGATCAAACTCTCGCGCGCTTGCTGATAGGTGCTTACATTGGGCGTGGAGCCTGACAGTTTCAACACCTGCCCTTCGGTTTCAAGGTTCAAGTCTTTCAAGGTAGAAATGGTTTCAGCGGCTTTGCCAGTGACAGCCACAGTGATCACCCGGGCCATGCTGGCACCACGGTCCCAAATCAACAGGGATGTCGAACCGGTTTTCAAACCGGTGACCAATACGCCAGCATTTTTGCCACCGCGGTCGGTGGGTTTAAGCACCGTCACAGAAGCAATCGTAGGGTCGCCAATCGATACCCGTGCCGGAATGCCAGGCAGGCTGATGACTTTCTGAAAGCCAGTGCTCAAAGTGAGTACAAAAGGTGCTGCGCTGCTGGGTGCTGCGGGGGTTTGCCCCACTGCAATTTGAGGGCTGATCAGCCCAGCGCAGGCCACCAATGACATTGCTGCGACTATGCTTTTCAATGTGATCTTGCTTTTATTCATCGCGCTGTTTCCCGGGTAGTTTCACCGCCGCGAATGACTTCCACAGTGGCTGGTTCGGCCGTGCGTTGTGTAGTTTGTGCGGGTTTTTTGTTGTCTTTGGTGTTGCCGCTGCCTGGCAATATGGCGTTGTCCAGCGAAATGCCCGCGAAAGCTTTGTCGCTCGCAGTCAACTCAACGGGGGGTTGGTTTTTCAGCACTTTCCCATCGGGGCCCTTCACCGGCGCAGGCTTCAATACAGGTTCTGCTTGAGGGTACTTGCTCATGTCCGGAAGTTCTTCTTCTTCGGGGCTGCGCAACACCACAAACAATTCGCCTTGGGTTTGAGCAATCGCCAGTGTGTTGATATCCGCGGTGGGTACTTCGACCATCATCGCTTTCAATCGAACTGGGCGATTGTTGACGTCTTTCTCATTGGCGGCATTCGTTGTCTCAGGTGCATTCACCAGTTGTGAACCCACCGACAGAACGCGCAGCTTGGGCATGATCAAACGAGAAATGGTTTCTTCAATATCACGACTGTTGGATTTGAAGATCGAAAACACATCGACATAGTCACCTGCCTTGATTTTGGCGGTGGCCACGTTGTTCTCATCCAGACGCAGGGCAAAAGCGCGGTAACCTTCACGCACCTCAGCCGCGACGGCACCCGATTCAAAATATTGGTTGGTCACTGGCAAGCCTTTGCCAATATTGAACAATGGTTTTTTACCGATCACATCGCCAATGTCCGTGAAGGCGCCACTGGGGGCGATGGCAAATTTCTCCACCTTCAGCATTTCAGGTGTTACGGGCTTTCCAAACTGAATTTCAACAGTGCTGACGACCACCGGGAAACGCTCGAGTTCGGTTTTGATGGCTTCTCCGCCCTTCTTCACGTTTTGGCCGGACAAAAAAGCCATGACCATGAAAATCAATCCGATTCCCAATAGCAGCAGTGCGAGTATTTTTGTTTTTCCTGACATGTCGCGAAGGGCTCCCGGAAGAAATTACAGTGCGTCGGTGTTCTGGTACAGAACCACAGCGCTGGCGCTGAGTTGTTCTGGAAAAAAAGTATCTGCAAAAGGAATGTTGGACAAAAACGGATTCTCGGCGGTGTTGAAAAATCCCCGAAACTCCAGGCAACTCAGGGCTGGGTTGGTACCCGCGCCCAATGCGTTGCCACAATCTGCTGCACCGGCCAATTGGTCGGTTGAAAAACTAAATCCTGCCGGATACATCGCGCTGGGCAGGGAATTCAATAACAATTGCCTGGCCGCAGCTTCCGGGTCGGCTGTGCTTCCTGCAACAGCCACGCTTCGCGCAGCCTGAGATACGGCTGAGCTCAGCGTGTGTTGCACCATGAACAACAGGCTGTAACCCACAATCGCAAAAATGACGGTGAGTACAACTGGCAACATCAAGGCCAACTCCACAAGCTGCGCACCGCGCTGTTGTTCAGCGCGGTTGAAGAAAGCAGAGTGTGCCCGCTTGGCTGTAGTCATGATTACTTCATCGCGGGAGTATTACTCTCCGCCACCAGTCAAGGTGTTCACGATGTTGGTGAATGCTGTGTCCAGGCCATCACCCAAAGTCGCAAAACCAGCCACTGCAAGTGCTACTACCAAGGCCGCGATTACTGCGTACTCGATCAAGGAGGCACCGTCTTCCTTACGTTTCAAAACCAACTGCTTGTTTGCTGCTTTGCTCATGACATTCACTCCTTTGTGAAAACATCGAACTCTAGGTCGAATTCCCCCATATTAGGGGTACTCCAAATGGATCAAAACCACAATCAGACTGTGAAATGCACCGTCTATTCACAATTTTGATCCCAAGGGCCACAGCATTCCTAGGGAATTACCCCCAAACTGATTACTCCTTGTGAGTTACGATAGTAAACCAAGTCTGTGACTTGTTGATTAGTACCATTAGAAACAATTTGCCTTTGGTGAATTATTCATGCAAAAGACCAATTTACCCAGAGCCCTAATGGGGCCCCTCCACGCTGTAATCGGTTTGGTCACTGGTGGGGTGCCCGTTTCCAAAGAGCCTGGCAAGGCCAAACGTCCGTATGAGCGCTCGAAAGAGATTACGCAAAAAGCCTGCGCGAAGGCTGCGGCTGTGTCGGGCAGCCTTGCTTTGCCAGTCGGCCCTTTGGGAATGCTCACCGTGCTGCCTGACCTTGTGATCGTTTGGCGCATCCAGGCGCAGATGGTGGCTGACATTGCCGTGGCATTTGGCCACAAGAAGCCGCTGACAGAACAGGAATTGATGACTTGTCTTTTTAGTCACGTGGCGGGCACCGCCGTGCGCGAGTATGAAAGATCAATTCCCCTGGAGCACGACGAGAAAATGGGCACGTCGGTGCTTGACTTGATCGACCGATTCACACGAAGTGGCAGCCGGGACGTCGCAGTAAGGGTCACCAAACAGATTGGGCAGGTGGTGTTTGAGCGAGTGGCCAAACGCACTGCATCCCGAATTGTGCCTTTGGCTGGGGCGGCCGTGGTATCTGCCTATGCAGCGCTGGATACCAAAGAAGTGGCGCGCACCGCTGTTGAAATGTTTTCTGGTGAAAAATTACCGGCCCGCAAAAACAAGAAAAGTTATCCACGGCCCGAGGAAATGTTCAATGTGGACAATGTAAAGGACATTCAACCCGACCAAGGGGCTTGAACGCTCACGGGCTCTGTGTAACACTCAACTAGAGCCTCGTGTTGCTCACAAGGCAGTTACAAGGCACCTCGCACTCGCGCAAACTCATCCGTTTCGTGGAGGAAAGTGGTCATGAATGCCCCTCAGCACCCGCAACATCCCTTACACCGCGCAGTCACGCTCAGTGACAAGTACACACTCTCTCACGGAAAAATTTTCCTCACAGGCACGCAAGCGCTGGTGCGCCTGATGCTGCTTCAGTCCCAACTGGACCGCATGAATGGTTTGAACACAGGTGGATTTGCGTCGGGTTATCGCGGTTCGCCGCTGGGTGGCGTGGACCAGGCCTTTTGGGCAGCAAAACAGTTTCTGAAACCTGCGAATGTTCACTTTCAAGCTGGCGTGAATGAAGATCTTGCCGCGACTGCGGTGTGGGGTAGCCAGCAACTCAACCTCTTTCAGGGCGCTACGGTCGACGGTGTGTTTGGCCTTTGGTATGGCAAAGGGCCGGGCGTTGATCGAAGCCTTGACGTATTCAAGCATGCCAATGCAGCAGGCACATCCAAACACGGCGGTGTATTGCTGGTGGCTGGTGATGACCACGCCGCGAAAAGCTCCACCTTGCCGCACCAGTCTGACCATGTGCTGAAAGCGGCCATGATTCCGGTGCTGTTTCCAAGCAATGTGCAGGAAATTCTCGACTTCGGTGTGCTCGGATACGCGATGAGTCGCTATGCCGGTGTATGGGTTGGCATGAAGGCGGTGGCCGATGTGGTGGAGTGCTCTGCCACTGTGGATATTGACCCCGACCGACACCAGTTTGTATTGCCCACTGATTTCGACATGCCCGAAGGTGGTTTGAACATTCGATGGCCAGACACTGCATTGGCGCAGGAAGCCCGATTGCTGGATCACAAGTTGTATGCGGCGCTGGCTTTTTGCAGGGCCAATGGCATTAATAAAACAGTGATTGATTCGCCCAAGGCACGTTTTGGCATCGTGGCCACCGGCAAAGCATTTCAGGATACTTTGCAGGCCTTGAATGATCTGGGATTAAACCCTCAGCGCTGTGCCGAAATGGGTTTACGGGTTTACAAGGTGGGCATGGTGTGGCCGCTGGATGCGGTGGGCATCCGGGAGTTCGCCGAGGGACTGCAGGAAATTCTCGTGATTGAAGAGAAACGCCAGTGGGTGGAGTACCAGATTAAAGAGGAACTCTACGCATGGCGCGAGGATGTACGCCCCAAGGTGTATGGCAAGTTTGACGAAAGGCTGTCGGAGGACGGTCGCGAAGGCGGGGAATGGTCATTGCCTCAAGGCAACTGGCTGCTGCCCAGCCACTACGAGCTGGACCCGGCTTTGATTGCCCAGGCCATTGCCAAGCGCCTGCGACACATGCAGTTGCCTGCCGATATCAAAACCTTGATTGATCAACGGATTGCCACCATCGCGCGCAGTCATGAGGTGGGGCATTCAGCACACCCGCCTGTCGAGCGCAAACCGTACTTTTGCTCGGGGTGCCCGCACAACACTTCGACAAAAGTACCTGAGGGCAGCCGGGCCATGGCCGGCATTGGATGCCATTACATGGCTGTCTGGATGGACCGCAATACCCAAACCTATACACAGATGGGCGGTGAGGGCGTACCCTGGATAGGGCAGGCGCCTTTTACACAGACCCAGCATGTGTTTGCCAACCTGGGCGATGGCACTTATTTCCACTCGGGTATTCTGGCTATTCGGGCCAGCGTTTCCGCAGGCGTGAATATCACCTACAAGTTGCTGTACAACGACGCCGTGGCCATGACGGGCGGACAACACCTTGACGGCACGCTTACGGTACCGCAATTGACACGTCAGTTGGCCGCTGAGGGTGTGGCCAAAATCGTCATTGTCAGCGACAACCCCGCCTTGCATTTGCGCGACTTGCCAGATGATCCCAAAGCCGAGGGAATTGAAGTGTTCCACCGCCGCGATATGGACACCGTGCAAAGACTGCTGCGGGATATCAAGGGCACCACAGTACTGGTGTACGAGCAAACCTGTGCCTCGGAAAAGCGACGTAGGCGCAAGCGCACCGACCCGGTCACAGGCCAATTGCAGTTTCCAAACCCGGCCAAGCGCGTGTTGATTAACCCCCGGGTATGTGAGGGCTGCGGTGACTGCTCCAAACATTCCAATTGTTTGTCGATTGAACCCATATCAACGCCCTGGGGGGTCAAGCGCACAATTAACCAATCCACCTGTAACAAAGACTACAGCTGCCTTGAAGGGCTTTGCCCGAGCCTGGTGACGGTGGAGGGTGGGGAGTTGCGAAAGCCCGAGACTTCAATGCACCACAGCGCACTGGCCAAAGCCTGCGCCAGCCTGCTTGAGCCTGAATTTAAGGTTCATCCCGATGAACTGGAACAACGCTTCGCAGTCTTGATCAACGGTGTCGGCGGCACTGGCGTAGTCACGATCGGTGCATGGCTGGGCATGGCCGCGCATTTGCAGGGTATGGAGGCCTTGGCACTGGACATGGCCGGGTTGGCGCAAAAGGGTGGTGCCGTGTTTTCACATGTGCAGTTTGCACCGGCGGGCTACGCTTTGGCATCTTCCAAAATTCCGGTGGGCGAGGCTGACCTGATGATTGGCGGCGACCTGGTGGTGTCTGCCCATGAGAAAACATTGGAACTACTCAATGGCGCAGCATTTGCAGTGGTGAACACGGACACGCCTCCTACTGCCGATTTCATTGCCCAACGCGATTGGTGCGCGCCGGTTGAACAAATGCATTCGGATATTGCACGGGCCCTGAATGATCCCGGGCAGCGTTACACGCCGATTCGGGCCCAGTGGTTGGCCCAGAGGCTGTTTGGCGATACCGTGTATGCCAATGCACTGCTGCTGGGCGCCGCCTGGCAACGCGGTTGTTTGCCCTTGCATCTCGCCGCTTTGCGCAAAGCCATCGAACTCAATGGTGTGAAGGTGAATGAAAACCTGCAGGCCTTCGATGCTGGCCGGGTGGTGGTGTCAAATCCCGGTTTGCTTGAGCAGATGCTGGAGAAGAACCTGACACCCGCTGGTCCGCTCGAAAGCGATGACGAGAAATTGGGGCGTTATCAAAATGAATTGACGCACTATCAAAACAGTCAACTGGCCGAGCGCTTCAATGCCAGGGTGTTGCCCTTGCGTACCGGGTTTGAGGCGCTTGGTTTGAAGCACCAGTGGATGCGCCTTTGCAGCACCTACTTCAAATTACTGGCTTTCAAAGACGAGTTTGAGGTGGCCCGCCTGCACACCAACCCCGAGTGGAAACAGCAGACCATGTCGCAATTTGAACCGGGTGCGAAGTTGTATTTTCACTTTGCCCCCACTTGGCTGGCGGGGCACGGCAGCCGACCACGGAAAATCAGGCTGGGTCCCTGGATTTACCCGGTGCTCAAGGCCTTGGCGGCTTTGCGCCACTTGCGAAACACGATATTCGATCCATTTAGAGGAAGTTTAGAGCGTAAAAACCAGACTTTACTGGTGAGTTGGTTTGAAACATGGTTGGAACTGATGCACAATAATCCTTCAATGTTGCAGCACAGCAAACAGATCGATCATCTTCTTGACCTGTTCAATCAGGTGAAAGGATTCGGTCAGGTTCGTGCCCAATCATTTGAACAAGTGCGGTTCGAGATTCAAAAGTCCGTGGAAAACAAGCACAACCTGGATCAGCATGACCAAAGCAGACAACAAACCTGACACCAAAGTCACCAAACGCAAGGAAACCAAGCGCTCTGAAAAAGTGTTACCGGATGCTTTGGTGCCCGAGAGCCAGTGGGAAATTTTAGGCCAGGCCTGCATGGTCAACGGCAAGGCAGTTCGTTTGCGACAATGGCCTACGCGATATGGTGACATGCCTTCCAAGGAAGACATGCACGAGCGGGTTGATCAATTGTCAGAACGACTCAATCACTTGCTGACCTGCCTGTATGCTCAGGGTGAGCACAAGCTGCTGGTGATTTTGCAAGGCATGGACACCGCCGGCAAGGACGGCGCAGCCCGAGCCATCATGCGTTCAGTGCACCCCATGGCTTTGCGCATGGTGTCTTTCAAAGAACCCTCTGAGCAAGAAGCAGCCCATGATTTTTTGTGGCGGGTTCATCCGCACGTGCCTGGCGCGGGCCAATCCGTGATTTTTAACCGCTCTCATTACGACGGCATCATCATGCCGATTATTCAGGACAATGTGTCGAGCAACTGGATTGAGGAGCGCATTCGTCAGGCCAATGACTTTGAGCGCTTATTGGTCGAGACCGGCACCACGGTCTTGAAGATATTCTTGAATATTTCCCGTGAAGAACAGCACCAGCGCATGATCGAACGTTGGGAAACTCCTGACAAACGCTGGAAGTTGACTGAAAAAGACCTTCACTGTGGTGAAAACTACAGCATGTATGCCAATGCCTATGAACAAGTGCTGGAGAAAACCTGCACCAAGCAGGCGCCTTGGTGGATCATTCCCGCTGATCACAAAGGATTCCGGAACATGTTGGTGGCTGAAATTTTGGTCGGTACGCTCGAGCGCATGGGCCTGGCTTGGCCCGAGCCCGACCCGGTTGTGGCCAAAAGCGAGTTCTGGAAAAAGCCGTCAACCGGCCAGGCCACATGACCGTTATCTGGGTTCCCAAATAACATTCGAAAGGGGACTTTTATCATGAATAAAAATACATTGAAACTTGCCGTGCTCAGCAGTGCCCTGATGTTCTCTGCCTCCGCCATGGCGGTAGGCCTTGGTGTGAACACCGGCGTCGGCGTGAAAGCTGAAGTGCCCGGTGTTTCCTTGAATGCAGACGCCAAAGCCAAGGCCGATGCCAATGCAAACGCCGATGCTGATTTGAAAGGCAAGTCCAGTGCAGCCGTGAAAGGCGCCAAGTCTCAAGGCGATGAAATGCGCAGCGAAGCAGGTGCCTTGCATTCTGAAGCCAAAGGCGAAGTAGGCAAGCGTACGGGTCAAATTGAATCCGCTGCGGATGTGAAAGCCAAAGCAGATGTGAAAGCCGATGTGAAGGCTGGCGGCAAGCTGAAAGCTGACAAGAAGTAATTCGGCTCCCAATTCAGCTTCCTGAAACGTTGTATTCAAAAATGCCCCTGTCGGGGCATTTTTGTTGTTCAGGTTCTCTACACTGTCCCTTTCAGATATCAACAAAAAGTAGTCATGAATTTTTCCAGCCTGCGAGAATGGCTTATCGACTTGGGTCTGCCCAGCCATGTTTTTGCCTACAACACCTGGGTTTATCAGGTTTTCATGGTGGTGTTTCTCACTCTGCTGGTCAGCTACACCGTGGGATTGGTTTTCAATCGCTTGGGTCGATTCGCAGAAAGATCAAACAATCCCTGGGATGACCTGTTCCTGGAAAGTGCCCGCGAACCGTTGAAAATTCTGATCTGGTTGTTGGGTATTTCCTGGGCCGCCAAAATTACACACACTGCAAGCAACGCCGAAGTTTTTGAGTTGATCGACCCTGTTCGCAGGGTGGGTGTGATTGTGCTGATTACCTGGTTCTTGTTTGGCTTGGCCAAACGATTCGAACTTGCACTTCAAAGCCCGGATAGAGTGAAAGAGCCGCTTGATGCCACCACGGCCAGTGCGATTGGCAAGTTGCTTCGCGCCTCTATTGTGATCACTGCTGCTTTGGTGATTCTTCAAAACCTCGGGTTCAGTATTTCTGGTGTGCTGGCGTTTGGTGGTGTGGGTGGCATTGCAGTGGGTTTTGCTGCGAAAGATTTGCTGGCGAATTTTTTCGGTGGCCTCACCGTGTACATGGATCGCCCCTTTGTCGTGGGCGACTGGGTGCGGTCACCTGACAAGAACATCGAGGGCACCGTCGAACACATTGGCTGGCGACTCACGCGCATACGTACCTTTGACAAGCGCCCACTGTACGTGCCCAATGCCACTTTCAGCACCATTTCACTGGAGAATCCATCGCGGATGACACACCGTCGAATTCAGGAAACAATCGGCGTACGTCATGAAGACTTGCGACAGGTGCGCAGCATTGCAGACGCGGTCAAGCGGATGTTGATTGAGCATCCCGAAATTGACGACAATCAAACCCTGATTGTGAATCTGAACCAGTTTGCAGACTCAAGCGTGAACCTCATGGTGTATACCTTTACGAAAACCACAGTTTGGGTGAAATACCATGAGGTGAAGCAGGATGTATTACTGAAAATCGCCGAAATTATTCAGCAGCACGGCGCTGAAATTGCTTTACCCACTACCAGGTTGCACGTGGCCAGCCTGCCGGAGCAATTTGCACAGGCAAGTGTGACCCCCGTCAACCAGCATTAAAGTTTGCGGATTTTCTCGAGCGTGGCGGTGGTGCTGCGCTCATGTTCAAACGCGATTGACAGCGCAGTGCCTCCCCAGCCTTGAACCTCTTTGGCCCCAACCATTTTTTCCACCGGCCAATCGCCACCTTTCACCAGCACATCCGGGCGTGCTGCAAGAATGGCGTTCAAAGGTGTGTCCTCTTCAAAGTAAGTGACCAAGGTCACACACTCCAGTGCAGCCAGCACATGCATGCGGTCAATTTGGGAGTTGATGGGGCGGTCTGGGCCTTTGCCAAGACGTTTGACCGATTCGTCGGAATTGACTGCCACGATCAGGCTTTGGCCCTCTTGTGCTGCCTGGTCAAGGTAAGTCACATGTCCACGGTGCAACAAATCAAAAACCCCGTTGGTAAACACCACGGGGCCTTTAAGTTGTTTTGCGCGCTCGGCAAGCTCGGCGGGATGGCACACTTTTTTCTCAAAGCGGGCCGGTTTTCCAGTTGTTGTCATGTTTAACCAATCAATCAGGCTGCATTGCCCACCGGGGTGTCGTTGGTACCCAGGCGCGCCATCACTTCCTTTCGGTAGCGGTTCAAGTCTTGTACCGATTCAAATGTGCGTTCAAACAGCAGGCTCATGTTGTGCAAAATGCGGTCAACCACCTTCTTTTCCCAATCGGCATCGAAGCGAATCTGGCCATCCAGCCAGTTTTCAAGCCAATCTGGATCGGGCAGTCGACTTTGCACGGTGTCGTTTGGAAACAGGTCTTTGTTCACGTGCAAATTGGTGGGATGCAGGGGCTTTTGGGTGCGGCGGGCTGACGCCATGAGCACGCCAATTTTGCTGAAAGCAGCACGTGCACCATCACCCACTTCAACCAATGCTTTTTTCATGTAACGCAGGTAAGCACCACCGTGGCGTGCTTCATCATGCGAAATGATTTTGTAAATTTGTTTGATGACAGGCTCAGTGTGCCAATCGGAGGCGCAACGGTACCAGTGGTTCAGGCGAATTTCACCGCAAAAATGCAGCATCAGTGTTTCCAGGGGGGGTGCCGGATCGAATTCAAAGCGAACGGCATGCAATTCTTCTTCGGTGGGCAGCAAGTCGGGGCGGAAACGGCGCAGATACTCCATCAACACCAGTGAGTGCTTTTGCTCTTCAAAAAAACCAGATGGACATGAAGGCCGAGAAGTCACTGTCGTGTTTGTTGTCACGCAAGAACATTTCCGTGGCAGGCAAGGCAGACCACTCGGTAATGGCGTTCATTTTGATGGTTTGGGCCTGTTCTTCAGACAACTTGGAGGCGTCAAACTGGTCCCAGTTGATGTCTTTTTCCATGTTCCAACGAACGGATTCCAATGACCTGAATAACTCTGGATACAACATGTTGCTCCACCTTCACTGAATAGATTGAACTTTGTGATTTTAACAAGACATGTCATGAAGCGCATGAAGATTTGGTGACACAAGGCATTTATGTGCACATGTGTACGCCGAATCCTTCCTGATTCAGGCTCTTTTAGCCGGCCTGCTTTTTCAACCAGCGCATCAGTCCTCCCAGCACCGGGATCTTTTCATACAGCTCTTCAGCCGTGTCCCAATAGTCCCTATGTGACTGAACAAGCCCGTTTTGGTTCAATTGCAGGTGAGATGAGCCTTTGATGCACTGCACTTGCCCCACTTTGAAACGTTTCATCTCGAACAGAAAGTCCCAAGCCATGAATACCTGTTGACCCGATTGAAATGCGGTGTGCACCACAAAGCGAGGGTTGTTGACCTGATGGAACATCTCGCCAAAGATTCGCGCGATGTCCTCCACCCGGTTTACTTCATTGAACGGGTCTTTAAAGTAAGCGTTGTCTGCATAAAACCTGGGCATGTCGGCTACGGTGTGCTCGGTCAGGTGCTCAAAAAAATCGATTAGTCTGCGCAAAGGTTCAGACAATTGTTGACGATCCAGCGGTGCAAGGCCGCCTGTTTTCCCGGTGCTGTTACTTGCTTTGTTCATGGCCCAGTTCCGCTTTGTTTTTGTTGGCGGTCAGTTTTCGCACTGCAGCAAAGTACAGTGAATAAGGCAGTATGCGCAGGGTGCGCAGGGTGCGCGTGAATGCCTTGGGGAAATGGATTTCAAACTCTCCCTTCTCAAGGCCTGTAATAATTTCCTGCGCCGCTTTTTCTGCGGTGATTAAAAACGGCATTGGAAAAGTGTTTTTGCGGGTCAGCGGAGTGTCCACAAAGCCTGGGTTGACGACACTGACGCCCACATGGTGAGGCTGTAACTCCACATGCAAGGCCTCGGCCAGGTTGATCAATGCTGCTTTGGTAGGGCCATAGGCCAGTGAATTTGGTAAACCTCGATACCCTGCCACGCTTGACACAATCGCCAGGTGGCCTGACTTTTGTTCGAGCAGCTTGGGCAGTGTATTGGCCAGTACATACATGGTGCCGTTCAGGTTGACATCAATTTGTTGTTTGACCTTGTCAATGTCAAATTCAGCAACTGACATTTCCGAGTAGGTGCCCGCCATCAACACAATCAAATCCACGCCACCCCATGCGGCGATTACATTGTCGAAGGCGGTTTTCACCGCCGCTTGTTGGGTAATGTCCAAGGGCAGCGCTGTGGCATGTTGTAACTCGCCAGCCAGGGTGGTCAGTTTGTCTGCACTGCGAGCCGACAACATTTGCCTGCAGCCCAGTTGGTCCAACTGGCGTGCCAAGGCTTCACCAATGCCGGTGGATGCGCCCACCAGCCACACCCGTTTGTTTTGCCACTGAGTCAGTTTCGGGTTAAAGCTCATGCGGGTTCCTTCCTAATCTCGTTTGCGAAAGCTCAACAGAACTTCGCCCAATTCAATCCCGAATTTACTCATGGTGGCACGGTTGAGCATCACCTTGTCATCCATCTGGTACATCCAGTCGTCAAATTGCACTTCGTAGGTCGTACCATCCACTGGCAGCAGCATGGTGTACTTCCATTGAAATGCATTGCCAGAGGTTTCGCCATAGGCTTGGCCAAGCACATCACCTGCGGTCCCCGTGTATTTGTTGCCATCCTTTTTCAGGGTCCAGACACGCTTTTGAGTGGTGCCATCGGAATAAGTAAAGTCCTCGTCCAGTACACCAGTGTTGCCATCCCATGTGCACTTCATGACCACAGTGAAGCGCTTGACCACTTTGCCCGATCGGTCTTGAAACACTCCCCAGGCATCGATGGTGCCATTGAAATACTCTTTCAAATCCAGCACCGGTTTTTCCTGTGCGTAGTCGGCTGGTTGCGGGCTCGCGCAGGCAGTTAAAACCAGCGCACCTGCCAGTGCGAGGAATCCCATTTGCAGTTTGCGTGCCCAGTGTTTTGTTTCAATCATGCTGTACTCCCAATCGCGGTGTTACTTGTGTTTCGGTTCAGGCTGGCCAGGCCGCTGCGGCCCAGCAATACGATGGCCAGCAGTTTCAGGCCGCAGGGCACCAAGGCGTAAACCCACAGCAGCGGGTCGTTGGCCAGTTGTTGCAGCAAACCCATGCTTTGGTAAGACTCGGTCTTTGCCATGTCTGCTGAATAGCTGAACCACTGCAATGTACCCAGCGCAAAGCTGGGTGCCAGTGCCAGGTTGAATTTATTCACCCAATTCCAAAGCCCAAAGTAAGTGCCTTCTGTTTTGCCTCGTTCGCCGTTTTCCTCAATCAGCCGGGCCACCAGAGCCGCCGGCAGCGACAAATCAGCGCCCAGCGCGAAACCAGTCACAATACAGACAAACAGATAGCCAGCCAGATCGCCTTCACCCAGCACAATCACAATGATGAAGGCAGGTATGGATAACACCATGCCCCACAGCCATGAACGCGCCAAACCAATTTTGCTGGCCAACCACACCCAGAATACTGTGGAAGCTGCGCCTACCAAAAAGTACACGGCAAGCACCCATTGATCAGAATCGCCCAGCCCCAGGCGGTCGCGCATATAAAAAGGCACCAGAGTGGCTGGCAGTGCCGCGGCCAGGCCGTTGCACAAAAAGACACCCATCAATTTTCGAAAATTTCGTCGACGCAAGGGTTGAACAATGTCAGCAAATCCTCTGCGGATCACGCTGGCCGCACCAGCTTGTACCTTGTTGAATGTTTCGCCAAACGGGCTTGCAGCTTGCTGCGCCGTTCGGTCGGGTTTGGGGGAAAACTTCAACAGCAAAAACATGCCCAACACCAACATCACTGCGAATACGGTGAATATCAGTCCTGCATTGGTTTCCAGTGCCAGTGACACGGCGAACACCACACCGAGAATACCTACACCTTCACGCACTGCCACATAGGTTGAGCGTTCCTTGTCGGTGTGCCCAAGTTCAGCCCCCCAAGCCTGGTAGGCGATGCTGGCGAAGCTGTAGCCAAGGTGTACCACGATTAAGCTCACCATCAGGCTGGCGGCGTACTCGGTGGGTGTGTCGCCCACCGGGAAAAATACACCCGCCATGCCCAATAACAACAAGGGCACTGCCAGAAGCAGGGGCAGGGCATAACGATTGCCTGGGTTGGCTGAATTTCCTTGCGAGCTTCGCCGATCAACCCACAGACCAATGGCTGGGTCCAGCACTGCATCGAGTAGGCGCGACAACAGCAAGATGAGCCCCACCCACGCTGATGGCACTTCGTAGATGCGGGAGTACAGGTAGGGAACTTGGATATAGATGGGCACGGCCACCGCGCCCAAGGCCCAGCCCAGAAGGCCATAGTTCAGCAAATTCCTGGCGCTGGTTCGGGGCTGTTGTGTCATGTCGGCGTGGCCGCTGATCAGCGCTTCAAACCAATCAATTCACGGCGCATTTCAGGCGCAGAAGTTTTTGGATCGAGCCAAATACCCATGAATGCCTCGGCCAGTTCAGGGTCGTCCACTTTGGCCAAAGGCAGGCCGTTGCGGAAAAACTGAATACTTTTGCCGGGAACAAACAAGGCGCTTAATGTGTGGCCTTTCTTTACATCTGGAAAAATTTCGTTGAGCTTTACCAGCCAACCCTGGCGTTGCACCTCAGTGCCCGCACCAATTTCTTCCATTTCATCGATGCTGCGTTCCGCGATGTCACTTCCATCAAAGTCGCGGGCATATTTCAGTTCGAGCCAAGACGGATCACGTTTGTAATTGAAGCCCTCGGGATCAGCATTGGACCACAGCTGCCCGTCATACACTCGCAGACCGAACCAACGCAGGGTGCCGTACCCCATGAGTTTTGCATTTTCAATTGTTTGCGTAACCTGTTTGGGCGGCGCGTTCAAATTGCTGTTGGCCACGGCCAGGGGTGTAGTGCCCAGCAGAGCCAGACACAACAAAGCATGTTGAATAAACTGAACCTGAAACAGCTTCATTGGTTTTCCACCTTCTCGAGGTAAAACTGGATCACATCGGTACTTTCATATTCAAACCCTGCTTCGCAGTAGGCCAGATAAAACTCCCAGGTGCGAATAAATGGATCGTCAAAGCCCTGGTTTTTAACCTGTTCCAGTGTTTTCATGAATTGCACTCGCCAGCGGCGCAAGGTTTCAGCATAGTCTTTTCCAAACGCTTTTTCCGACACCACACGCAAACCATGCTTTTCAGCCATGGTTCTGAACTTCGCAGGTGAAGGCAACATGCCACCAGGGAAAATATACTGTTGAATGAAATCGGTGCCTTTGCGGTAGCGGTCAAACAACTCGTCCTGAATCACAATGGTTTGAATGGCAGCCTTGCCACCTTTTTTCAGCAGTCGATTCACTGACTGAAAGTAAGCAGGCCAGTATTCTTCACCGACCGCTTCAAACATTTCAATCGAGGCAATGTGGTCGAACTGACCGCGACAATCGCGATAATCCTGCAGGCGGAAGTCGGCTTGTTCAGCAAAGCCCTGTTTTGCCAAGCGTGCTTTGGCGTAAGCCAGTTGTTCGGTTGACAATGTCAGGCCCACCAGACTCGCGCCGGCTGCGCATGCCTTCTCTGCAAAACCACCCCATCCACATCCAATTTCGAGGACTTGCTCGCCCGCCTTGGGGGCAAGGTAGTTCAGCATGGCTTGGTATTTGGCGTGCTGGGCCTGCTCGAGGCTCAAGCTGGTGTCCCCATCGAACAGCGCGCTGGAGTAGGTCATCGTGGGGTCTAGCCAGAGCTGATAAAACGGATTACCCAAGTCGTAATGGGCATGAATGTTTTTCTTGGCCTGAGCCTTGGTGTTGCGGTTCAGCAGGTGTTTGATTTTGTAGGCGATGCTGCCCAGAAAGCTGCCATAGATGACTGTTTCAACTGCTTTGCGGTTTTCCAGAAACACGCCCAGAACGGAAGCGATGTCCTGTGTTTCCCACTCGCCAGCGATATAGGCCTCGGCAAAACCAATGTCGCCTGCTTTCAAGGCTCGTTGACAAACTGCCCACGAATTCAATTTGATTTTCGCGCTTGGCTGGTCTCCTTCTCCACCAAAAAGCAGGTGAACACCTTCGGGGGTCACAATCTCGAGGCGGCCTTTCTTGAGTTTGGTGAGTAATTTCAGGGTCCACTGGGCCGACGAGGGGGCGTGGCTTGGCAGTTGAAACTGGGAAAAAGTAATGGCTTGAGTCATGCTTCGAGTTCAGTCTGCGTAATTGTTTGATGGGGTGGGGCAGGCTTGCTGTGAAACTTCGCGCCTTTGAACAGAAGTTTCACTGCTTGCCAATGAATTTTTGCAATTACGGCCAATGTAAACCAACCGTATTTCAATAAGGTTTTACACCAAAGCAGGGTGTCTGGATGCATCAGTTCTCCGCTCACGCTGGTACTGAGCTGCTGAATTGAACCTTCAAAGTAGTTGATTCGCGCCAAGGTACGCTCCGCGCTGCTGACAAACCGGAACTCATAACGCCCCGAGACCGGGAAAAAAGGTGAGACATGAAACTCTTTTTTGGCGTGCAGTAACATGCCTTTGTTTATGGGTGCTTGACTGTCCGGGGCGTTTAGCAAATAAAAATGCCTTTCACCAAAGGTGTTGTTCACCTCGCACAGCACCACACGGCAGTGCTGGGCTTCATCGTGAAAATACCAAAAGCTGACTGGATTGAACACATAGCCCAATACCTTGGGAAAAGTGTGCAAATGCACATCACCTTGCAGCGCCATGCCGGTTTCCGATTCCACCTTGCTCACCAACTGACTGACAAACTCCGGAAACTTGAGTGTGTGTGCTTCGAAGCCATAATTGTGGGCTGACACGGACACCAAACCTTTGCCGTCAATTACTGGGTAAGTGTGCTTGGGAGTTGAATCCGATTGTGTCGAAAAAACAAGACGTACAAAGCAGGCGCCCGTGGAAAAGCCGTTGGCTTTGGGAAGTGCCCGATGATGTTTCACCAAGCCCCAGGCCAGTTTTACTTCGCTGAGTTGAAAACGCTTTTGCGCCATCAAGCCGCCTTTTGTCTGCTTTTCGTCAACTTGTCGATCAATGTGCGTGCCGCATTCAAGCCAGACGTATGGCCATCTTCGTGAAAACCATATTTCATCCACGCCCCTGCCAGGTAGACATTGTTCAGACCCTGAAGTTCGACCAGAGCCTGTTGGGCTTGAACAGCAGGCACGTCAAACACAGGGTGTGAGTAATGAATTTCCCTGAACACCTGATTTGCGTCTGGCTGGACAATCGGATTCAGCGTGACGAAGATCGGTTTTTTTACCGGCAGTGGTTGGAGGCAGTTGCTCCAATAAGTCACAGAAACACTGGGCTGGGGATTCAATACATCACTCAAATAATTCCAGGATGACCAGGTGCTTCGGGTTTTGGGCATCAGTTTCACGTCGGTATGCAGGTATGCCACGTTGGCTTGGTACTTGATGTGTTGTAACTGATCTTTCTGGGCCTCGTTGCCTTTGAGCATTCCCAGCGCTTCATCGCTGTGGCAGGCCAAAATTACCTGGTCAAATTCCCGCTCGCCCAGGTGCGTTTTTACAATCGGTTTCACGCCCGTAGTGGTTACCTCAAGCACTGGTGTGTTCTTGTGAACCTCATCCACGAAAGGCAATATTTTTTGTACATAATTGCGGGCACCATTTTTCACGGTGAACCATTTGGGTCTGTCATTGACTTGCAACAACCCGTGGTTGTGACAGAACTGAATGAATGTAGCCAATGGGAAGGCCAGCATTTGTTCACTGGGGCAAGACCAAATGGCGGCAGCCATCGGAATCAGATACCAGTCGCGGAATTCTGCACTGTACTTTTCCTCGACCAGATAGTCGCCCAAATGCATTTTTGCCTTGCTCTGGAATAGCGCGGCTCGCCCGGCATCAGCAACCATGGCGGTGGCCTCTTTGTTGAACCGTAAAATATCCAGCAGCATGCGGATAAAACGGGGGCGCAACAAATTGCGGCGCTGCGCGAACACTGTATTCAGGTTTGTGCCAGCCCATTCAATGTTCAACTCTGGCAAACACACTGAAAAAGACATGTCCGATTCCACGGTCTCCACAGCGAGCTCATCGAACAAACGAATCAGATTGGGATATGTTCTTTCGTTGTAGACCAGAAATCCCGTGTCCACTGCGACTTGTGTTCCTTCAACCTCGATGTCCACCGTATTCGTATGGCCGCCAATGTAATCGTTGGCCTCAAACAAGGTGGTGTGTGCATGGTCTCGCAGTGCGTAAGCCGCCGTGAGGCCAGAGATTCCTCCGCCCACGATTGCGACTCTGGGCAATAAATCTTTTGAATTCTTGGTCATGTGTACTCAGGGTTTAAGAGAAGCAAGGGTATTCACTAACATCCTAACCTTTTATTACTGCAGTAAGTGAAACTGGTTCTGGCTTTTCCAGCCAGAACCGCGTTAATGATTAATTTTGTTTGCGTTTGTCTTCTTCGATCCAGGCCACTGCTGAATGGTTGTGAATCGATTCGAAGTTTTCACTCTCAATTCGATAGGCCAAAACCTTTTTGTTGGCCCGCAGGCGAATCGCGACATCACGAACCAGGTCTTCAACAAACTTGGGGTTGTCGTAGGCGCGCTCGGTCACATATTTTTCGTCTGGACGCTTCAACAAGCCCCACAGTTCGCAAGACGCTGATTCCTCAGCCATTCGAATCAGTTCCTCAACAGCGATGCCGTCGGCCACCAATGCGCGGATCGTAATGTGGCTGCGCTGGTTATGTGCACCATACTCGGAAATCTTCTTGGAGCAAGGGCACAGGCTGGTCACGGGTACCACCACTGTCATGAATACGTCTGTATTCGAGCCATTGTTGTCAGCTTCCAACGTGACCTCGTAGTCCAGCAGGCTAGCCACACCCGACACGGGCGCAACCTTGCGCACGAAGTAAGGAAATTTCATCGTGATGGTGCCGGCGTTTGAATCCAGACGTTGAAGCATGTCCCTCATCATCTGTTTCATGCCAACGGGGGTCAGTGCACTCTCCTGGGTTTGCAGGATTTCGAGAAAGCGCGACATGTGTGTGCCCTTTACATCGCTGGGCAAAAACACCGACATATCAATCGTGGCCACCGAAGGCTGTGGACCTTCCAGTGTTTCCACAATGATCGGGTGCTTGATTGATCGCACCCCCACTCGTTGAATGGCGATGTTGCGTTTGTCTGCACGTGATTGTTCGTCAGGTAAAAATAGTCCGTCCGGTGCATTCATGACGAAGCGCTCCAATAATAATTACTGCTCTGTGATTGGATGTGCATCGAGTGCACGGCGAATTGCCTGGGTAATCTGGGGGCTTGTGGGTGAGACACCGCTTTTGAAGGTGCCGACCACTTCGCCCTTGCGATTGATCAGGTATTTATGGAAATTCCAGCCGGGTTGTTCTCCGCTGGCGTTGGCCAATTGCTTGTACAAAGGGTTGGCCCCATCCCCTTTCACCACGGTTTTTGCAAACATCGGAAACTTCACTCCGAATGTGTTGTTGCAAAAAGCCGCAATTTCCTTGTTCGATTTGTATTCTTGATTACCGAAGTCGCTTGATGGAAAGCCCACGACACTAAAACCTTTCGATTTGTATTGGCTGTGCACTTTTTCGAGTTCTTCATACTGGCTGGTAAAACCGCAGAAGCTAGCCGTATTGACCACCAACAAGACTTGTCCCTTGAAGTTGCAAAGTGAAATCGCCTTCTCGTCCTGAAGTCTGGGAAACTCGTGGTTCAGCAAAGCGGGGCATTGCTGGCCTGGCTTGGCCTGTGCAGAGTTCCACAGCAACAAGCCAAACACCGCAATCATGCCAGCCATAACCCGCTGCCCAAGGTTTACCCGGACTGGACTAGACAGATGCTTGTCTTTACAATGCGCATTATCCACTTGAATGTCTCTATATGTGTGGTTAAATCTCAGCCAATGTGCTAATTTGATTGGCAATCAGGCTTTGAGTTCCATTATTATTCGTTCAGTGTGGCAAGTCAATTTGTCTAGGACAAAACAAAGATGTTGAAGTTTCACCGTGGTCAGGTTCAGGTATGAATGAGCGTGCAGATTTAAGCCAACCCTCATTTTCAATCGCAGCAGTCGAGCGGGACACCGGCTTGCCCAAAGACACCTTGCGCGTCTGGGAA
This sequence comes from Limnobacter sp. CACIAM 66H1, assembly GCF_001601825.1. Lineage (GTDB taxonomy): Bacteria > Pseudomonadota > Gammaproteobacteria > Burkholderiales > Burkholderiaceae_B > Limnobacter. Next base: position 46,058 of record NZ_LUJK01000018.1, read on the forward strand.
AAGCGCTACAACTTTCCACAACCTGGCCGGGATTCCTTCGGTGAGCGTATTTACTCCATCGATCAAGTCGAGAAATTGCGAGTCATCAAAAGGCTTCTCGACGGCGGTCACCGCCCCGGAAAAATCATTGGTTTGAGTATCGACGAACTCGTCAAGTTGGCAGAGGTCAGTAGCGCGGGTTCGAGAATGAACGTGGCGCCAGACAGCCTGGACGAATTGAATGGCTACATGGAGCTCATCAAGCGACATGATGCAGAAGAATTCCGCCAGGCGATGTCTCGCCTGGCCTTGACTATGGGTCTGCGCCGTTTTGTGGTTGAAATCGTGGCGCCCATGAATGCAATGGTGGGAGATGCCTGGGCTCGTGGGTACTTTGAAATTTTTGAAGAACACATTTACACCGAGACCATTCAGGTGGTGCTTCGCAATGCATTGAACACCATTCCCTCCACCCGAAAGGGTCCACGCGTACTGCTCACCACACTTCCCAACGAGTTGCATGGTTTGGGTTTGCTGATGGCCGAATGCATTTTTTCAATGGAAGGTGCTCAGTGCGTATCACTGGGTACCCAAACGCCCATCTACGACATTGTATTGGCTGCCCGCGCGCAGAACATCAATATTGTGGCCTTGTCATTCTCGGTGATACAAAGTTCGCCCGCAGTGCTTGAAGCGGTTGCCGAGTTGCGCGAGAAGTTGCCTCCCATGGTTGAAATCTGGTGTGGCGGTTCCTCCACGGCCCTGCGCAAAAAGCCTTCAGAAGACTTCGTGCTGCTCTCCAGCCTTGAGTCGATCAGCGAGTCGATTGCAGACTGGCGACTGCGCAACAAATTCAATCAGCAGTAACTCCAGTGTCGGGCAAGCAGCAAACTTTCAAAGGCAACAAGTCGTATTTGCCCAGCAAGCCGTGTACTGTTTGCGGCAAAGACATGACCTGGCGCAAAAGCTGGGCCAGGAACTGGGATGATGTGAAGTACTGCTCCGACGCATGCCGCAAGGCAGCGCCACGAACGAGCGGCAAATAAACTGGCAGCAAACAACATGGGCAGTGACACAAAAGCAGTGGTGGTGTTGGGCGACCAACTCGATATGAACAACCCCGCGCTGCGACTCAATCCCCCGGAAAACACACACATCATCATGGTGGAGTCCGCCACCGAATCCACTGTGGTTTGGGTTCATAAGGTTCGCATTGCTTTGTTTCTAAGCGCCATGCGCCATTTCGCCGATGAGTTGCGCCATGCAGGTTACACGGTGCACTACCGCACTTTGGCAGACACGGGTCGACGCAGTCTTGTGCAGGAAGTCGCTGCACTGTGCAAGCAACACGGATATACCAGCATCGACATGGCCGAAGCCCGGAGAATCGGCGCTTGGAGCAAGACTTCCTGACGCTTGCCAAATCAGACAATCTCAAGTTGCGTCTTCTCGAAGACTCGCATTATTTGTGCAGCCGCGCTGAATTCGCAAAGTGGGCCAGTGGCTACAAACAGATGCGCATGGAGTATTTTTATCGCGAAATGCGCAAGCGCACGGGCGTATTGATGGAGGGTGCTGAACCGGCGGGTGGCAAATGGAATTTTGACGCGGACAATCGCAGTGCCTTTCCCAAGGCAGGTCCAGGCGACATTACGCCCCCTGCATTTTTCGAACCCGATGAAATCACTCAGGCAGTATTTGCAGAGGTTGAAGCGAGTTTTCCTGATCACCCAGGCACATTGAAAAATTTTGCGTGGCCAGTGACACGTGAACAGGCTCTGCAGGCGCTCGATGCCTTCATTGAGAACCGTTTTGTCAACTTCGGCACCTATCAGGATGCGATGTGGACTGACACGCCGTTCGGTTGGCACTCACTGGTGTCCAGTTCAATCAACTTGCACTTGCTACATCCTCTAGAAGTCATTCAAAAAGCAGAGGCGGCTTACCGCGCGGGCAAGGTGGATGTCGCCAGTGCAGAAGGGTTTGTTCGGCAAATTCTGGGCTGGCGTGAATTCATGCGCGGGGTGTATTGGCTCGATATGCCGAAAATGCGTGACGACAACCATTTGCAAGCCGAACTTGATTTGCCCAAATGGTTTTGGACTGGCAATACCCAGATGAACTGCCTGAAAGACTCCATCGGCCAAACGCTCGATTACGGCTATGCACATCATATTCAACGTTTGATGGTGATTGGCAATTTTGCCTTGTTGGCCGGGCTAGTGCCACAGCAGGTGGAAGAATGGTTCTTGGCGGTGTACGTAGACGCCGTTGAGTGGGTTGAGCTGCCCAATGTGGCCGGCATGGCTCTATTTGCCAATGGCGGGCGTTTCACCAGCAAGCCCTACATTGCCTCGGGTGCTTACATCAAACGCATGAGCAACTATTGCGGCGGTTGCAAATACGACCCAGCTGAGAAAACTGGTGACAAGGCCTGCCCATTCACGACGCTGTACTGGGGGTTTCTTGACCAGCATGAAAAAATGCTGTCCGCCAACCCGCGAACCGGCCTGATGGCCAAAAACATTGCGCGACTGGATGAGGCCCAGCGCCGTGCTCTTCGGCAAAAAGTAGCCGATACCTTCAAGAATATTGAACAACTGTAAGCCTCCGTTTTGTTAAGGTGAGGCCTTGTTGTTGCAGTTCAAGGAGTGGAAGCATGGGTCTGTTGGTCGATGGTCAGTGGCAAGACAAGTGGTATGACACCAGTTCAAGCGGTGGCAAATTTCAGCGAGAAAGCGCCAAGTTGCGCAACTGGGTGACCGCAGACGGCAGTGCTGGGCCAAGCGGTATAGGTGGATTCAAGGCTGAAAGTGGCCGCTACCATTTGTATGTGTCCCTTGCTTGCCCATGGGCGCATCGCACCCTGATTTTCCGCAAGCTGAAAAATCTTGAAAATCACATTGACGTTTCGGTTGTTAGCCCGGACATGCTCAGCCATGGCTGGACATTCAACACAGATGCGGGCAGCACTGGCGACATGCTTTTCAACAGCGAATTCATGCACCAAATTTACACGCGTAACAAAAGCGACTACTCCGGGCGGGTCACAGTGCCCGTGTTGTGGTGTAAAAAAACCAATCAGATTGTCAGCAATGAATCGTCTGAAATTATTCGCATGTTCAATTCAGCGTTCAATGAAATCACTGGCAATCACGATGATTACTACCCTGAAAACCTGCGTGCCATGATCGATCGGGTCAACGGACTGGTGTATGACAACATCAACAACGGTGTATACCGGGCTGGCTTTGCCACTGAGCAGGGCGCTTACGAAGAAGCCTACAACGCCGTGTTCATGGCGCTAGATTCTGTCGAAAAAATCCTGGAGAACAACCGCTATTTGGTGGGGCCAAGAATGACAGAAGCGGATTGGCGCTTGTTCACCACCTTGATCAGGTTTGATGCGGTGTACCACGGCCATTTCAAGTGCAATCGCCAAAGGCTTGAAGACTTTCCAAACATTTCCAACTATGTGCGCGAGTTGTATCAGTGGCCTAGCGTGGCAGAAACCGTCGATTTTTATCACATCAAACGCCATTACTACTACAGCCATGACATGATCAACCCCACACGGGTTGTGCCCGCTGGCCCAGCCATCGACTTCACCCGTGAGCACAACCGCACGCGTTTGCCTGCAAGCCACGCCGCATAATTCGGTGGTAATCTTGGGCAACATTCATTCTCGTGTTGCCCATGGCCCGCCACCCTGAACTGCAAGGTTTTCAAGTCGATTCCGCCATTGAACGATTGCCCGCCCGTGCCAAAGTGTATGTGGTGGGCGGTGCAGTTCGCGATGCGCTGATGGGTCGCACCAGCAGCGATAGGGACTGGGTGGTAGTCGGTGCGACCGTGGACAATATGCTGGCTGCTGGTTTTACTCCGGTGGGTTCAGACTTCCCCGTATTTTTGCACCCGCGTACCCACGAAGAATACGCCCTGGCCCGCACCGAGCGCAAAAGCGGACACGGCTACAAAGGCTTTACTTTTCACGCAGACCCCTCGGTTACCCTCGAAGAAGACTTGGCTCGCCGTGATTTCACCGTGAATGCCATGGCCATGAATGCGAAAGGTGATTTAATCGACCCATTTCATGGGTTTGTCGACCTTCAAAACAAATGCATGCGCCATGTTAGCCCTGCTTTTTCTGAAGATCCGCTGCGAGTGCTTCGCCTGGCGCGCTTTCTGGCCCGTTTTCTCGATTTTTCAGTGGCCGAGGAAACCATGGACTTGTGCCGGGAATTGCGGGCAAGCGGCGAGTTAAAACACCTTGTGGCCGAGCGTATATACGCCGAGTTGAACAAAGGCATGGGCGAGGTGAAGCCTTCCCGCATGATCAAATTGATCAGCAAGCTCAATGCCTGGGGTGAGTTGGCACCGAGCTGCCCTGTGCCGTTTTCTGGTTTCGACAAGCCAGAATACGATCGTTTGAATGGTCTTTCCGCCGCTGAAGCGCGCTGGGTTTATTGTCTTGGGTTTTTCCTGGATGTTGCACAGATCCGGGCTTTGGCCAAGGCATGGCGTTTACCGCGCAACACCGAAGATTTGTCGATCGTCACGCGTCAGTGCCTTGATTTTCTGGCGCAGTGTACGACCGATTCCAACAGTTTTGGCAGGTTTTTCAATCAGGTCGATCTTTACAGAAAGCCAGCCCGTTTGCGGCAGATTAACCAGCTTGTGGCCCAGCTAAGTGGTACAGGGCCAGTACACGAATTTGTCGAGAAGGCTGTCGCGGAATTGGAACAAGGGCATTACAAAACTTTTGTTGGTGATAAAATCGCCGATGTCCTGCCAAGTGAACAGGTGGCCCAAGTGGCCTCGGAAGCGCGACAGGCTTGGGTCAGTGAATTACATTCCAGATACTTTTGATTCTTGAAGTGAGGACGACCTCACCGCTCAACCTTCGATCGGGGACGGCCCCATTTGCTTGATGGGAGTTGTCATGTCCTGGTTAATTCTGTTTGTAGCGGGTCTCTTTGAAATCGTTTGGGCCATTGGCCTGAAATACACCGATGGTTTCACCCGCCTAGTTCCCTCTGCCATCACCTTGATTGCCGCCGCAATCAGCTTCGGGCTGTTGGGCCTGGCCATGAAAACCCTGCCTGTTGGCACCGCGTACAGTGTCTGGGTCGGTATTGGCGCGGCTGGTACAGTGCTCATGGGTATTGTCTTGTTCAACGAGCCTGTCAATGCACTGCGCATCGGCAGCGTCGTGCTGATTGTGTTGGGTGTATTGGGCTTGAAGCTGTCATGAAAAATATTTGTGTGTACTGCGGCTCCAGTGCGGGCAACCGGGTTGAATACACCGAGGGTGCGAAAGCCTTGGCCCGTGCATTGGTCGACAATAGTTTCGGCCTGGTGTACGGCGGGTCTAATTTGGGCTTGATGGGTGTGGTGGCGGAAGAGGTATTGGCTTTGGGCGGCAATGTCACTGGCATTATTCCCGAATCGCTGGTGACCAAGGAACTGGCCCACCCTGCCTTGACTGAGTTGATCGTAACTCGCAACATGCACGAGCGCAAAGCCCTGATGGCCGAGCGTTCTGATGGCTTTGTTGCTTTGCCCGGTGGTTTGGGAACTTTCGAAGAACTCTTTGAAATCCTGACCTGGGCGCAACTCAGTTTTCATCACAAGCCAGTGGGTGTGTTGAATGTGAGTGGCTATTACGACGGTTTGCTCGCCTTTCTGGATCATGCTCATCAGGAGGCATTCATTCGGCCCCAGCACCGCAATATGTTGATGGCCAATACCTGTGCATTCTCGCTGCTCGAAGCTTTCAAAACGTACAGCGCGCCCGCGGTCGTAAAGTGGGTTTAAGCGGCCATGCAACACGCTACAAGATCAGCTTTTCAAATCCGGGATGCCTGCCTGGCCGACATGCCTGCTGTGCAGGCTTTGTATGCGCATTATGTACTTCATGAGCTGGCCACATTTGAGCTGGTTCCGCCGACAGTGGAAGAAATGTGTGCCCGACGGCAAGCCATACTCGAGTCCGGTCTGCCTTATCTGGTTGCACAAATCGATCAGGAGATTGTTGGTTACGCCTATGCAGCCAGTTACAGGCCCAGGCCCGCTTACCGCTACACCGTTGAAGATTCAGTGTATTTGTCACCAAACCACAAAGGCATGGGCTTGGGTGCGGCTTTGCTTGGAGAGGTCATTCGCAGGTGCGAGCAGGGCCCCTGGCGGCAAATGGTGGCAGTAATTACGCAGGGAGGCATCGCAGGTTCCGCGGAATTACACCGAAAACTGGGCTTTCTGGAAGTTGGGCGCATGCCCAACGTAGGCTACAAATTCAATCGTTGGGTGGGCACGCTCATCATGCAACGTGCTTTGGGAGAGGGTGATAATTCTTCACCCGTTCCTCTTTAAGGACATGGCTCTGGACATTAACGACTACACCCTGATCGTTGGCCTGGCATTTTTGGTGGCAGGTTTCGTCAAAGGCGTCACCGGCATGGGTTTGCCCCCAATCGCAATTGGTTTGATGGCGGTGGTGGTTGCGCCCGTGCAAGCAGCCGCGCTGATTGTTGTGCCCTCCATGGTCAGCAATGTCTGGCAAATGCTGATAGGCCCGGGATTTTGGATTGCCTTGCGCCGCTTTGCCGGTTTACTCGTCATGGTGTGTATCGGCGCTGCCTTCGGTGTGGGCGTTTTGACCGGTAGCACGCCTGCGTATGCCACCCTGGTTTTAGGTCTTGTCCTGTTTGTGTACGCCGTGTTGGGTCTGTTCAAGTTCAACATGCATGTGAACGCCAGTCAGGAACGCTGGGCTTCGCCCCTGGTGGGTGGGCTTACCGGGTTTCTGGCGGGTGCAACCGGCGTTTCATCGGTGCCTTCCGCACCGTACATGAATTCCTTGGGTATGGACAAAGACGAGTTGTTGCAGGCTTTGGGTTTGGTATTCACCGTGGGCACTTTTGCTCTGGCAGTGGGCCTGTACCTCAAGGGGCGGTTTGAATTGGCTGCGGCCTGGGAATCCACTTTGTGCCTGATACCCACCATGGCCGGGGTGCTGGCGGGGCAAAAATGCCGAGCCCTGTTGAGCGCAGAGACTTTCAAAACCGTGTTTTTCCTTGGCTTGCTGCTATTGGGCAGCTACATGATTGCCCGTGTGCTTTGGCTGTAGGCTGATATACACTGAGAACTCGAACACCCAGGGAGAAAAGCATGCGTCGCATGTGGGTAGCAGTGTGCATCATGGCGGGCGCAGCTGGTTTGCTCAACGCCGGTCAACTTCATGCCGCACCTATCACGGTCGAGAAAGCACTGGCTCGTTTGAATCAGGAAGTGCAGGTTCAAATGAAAGTCCGTTCCAGCAAATTGCGCACCGAACGCGATGAAGTCGACTTGAATTCACACACCAGTTTTCGGGATCCAGCGAATCTCTCCGTGGTCATTGATGGTCGCGTGGCGGCTTGGTATTCGTATCAAGGTATTCACGACTTGCCAAAATTCTTTTTTGGTAAAAATATTGTGGTGTCGGGTGTGGTTGAGCAATTTGGCGATCAAACCCGAATCCTTGTCGTCGACCCAGCCCAAATTCAAATCGTGAAGTAAGCCCATGTATTTGCCCAAGCAGTTTGAGGAAACCTCGATTCCGGTGTTGTTGAA